>JAFWYG010000004.1 GCA_017522765.1 Clostridia bacterium | reverse complement strand
TTCCATATGTGATGTCTTCTAGAAGATCTAATTCTTCAGCTTTAGCAATGTAGTTTGTTGGCCATGTTCCTTTAGCTTCAACTACAGTTTTGTAACCTAAAACTCTTAATGCCATTGTAATGGCTTCAGCATATGAAACTGCCTAGAAAATGAATTATTTTTTGAGTTTTTGTCTCTTTTTTATTAGTGTTTTAGGTTGTATACTATACATAAATAGGGTGACATAAGTCGTGAAAGTCGCGGTTCCCTAGGTAGTAAACTAAGAAAGGAAGTTTGTTATGTTTTTGCTTAATAGCTTTAAATTTTATTGTTACAAAAGAAGGATTACATTTAAAGAAGTTTATGAGCTTTGGAGTAAGGATTATTTTGATAAGATTGCGCCATCTACACAAAGGACGTGGGTGGCGGCGTTCAAGCATTCGCATGCTTTGCATGATATGAAGATTAATGAAATTAAAGTAAGGGATTTGGAAGATGCTATTCGCATTGAAGAAGTTGGGGACGCTACTAAGGTAAGGATGAAGTGTCTTTTTAATGTGCTTTATAAATATGCGATTAAGCATGAATTAGTTAATAAAAATGTGGCGATTTATTGTGATACTCCTAGTTGGGAGAAAGAGATAGAGAGATTACCGTTTTCTAAAGTGGAGATTGAGAAGCTTTGGAATAATTTGGATATGCCTTTTGTAGATATGGTTTTAACCGGTATTTATATGGGTTTTAGACCTAGTGAACTTGTGGGGATTAAGGTTTCTGATGTTAATTTAGAAGAGGGTTTTATTCGTGGTGGTCTTAAGACTAAGGCTGGTAGGAATAGGTTTGTGCCGATTCATAATGATGTGCTGGATATTATTAAAAAGCGCGTAGCGAAAGGGGACGAGTTTCTGTTTGTTAAAGAGACGGGTGAGCCTATGAATTACTTTGAATACAGGAGAAGGTTTAATAAGGTGATGAAGAGGCTTAATATGCATCATTTTCCTCATGATACTAGACATACTTTTATTACTTTGGCTAAAGAATGCGATGTGAATGAGTATATTCTTAAACTTATTGTGGGACATGCGATTCAGGATATTACTGAAGGTGTGTATACGCACAGAAATAGGGAGGATTTTTATAACGAAATTTGTAAAATTAAAGTGTAGTTTTTCTTTGTGAATTTAGTGTTAATATATTGAGAATTTACGGAAAATAATATAATATGGTAATGGTAAATTTATCTTACCATGTATATTAGGAGGATGTGCGTATGAAGAAATTTTTATGTTTACTATTAGTTATGGTGACTTGTTTTACGGCTACATCTTTTGCTGCTACAGAACTTAAGGATATTAAAGATACTAAGTATGAAGCGGCAGTTGATAAGTTGGTGCTTTTCAAGATAGTTAACGGCTATGGCGATGGTACTTTTTTACCTGCTAACAAGGTTACTAGAGCAGAACTTTCTAAGATGCTTGTTATAGCTATGGGAAAGGAATCTCAAGTTGAAGCGGCTAAGAAAAAATATCTTGATTTCAGCGATGTGCTAAGTTCTTATTGGGCTTATGGTCACATTAGTGTAGCTGCTAGTGAGAAACTTGTTAATGGTTATGAAGATGGTACTTTTAAACCTGCGGGCAATGTTACTTATGCAGAGGCTGCAGCGATGGTTTTAAGAGCATTAGGCTTTGAAGAAGAAGTTAAGAGAAGTGAACTTACTTGGCCTAACAATTATATGTCATGTGCTGATGATTTAGAGCTTTTTGAAGGTATCTCTAATATTAAGGCTGGTGATCCTGCCAATAGAGGAGATATTGCTATTCTTTTATGGAATGCTTTAAGAACTGGTACTGCTGAGATTGTGGCATATAATGATAAGGGCGTTATTTATGGCGAAGGTACTCCGATGATTACAGAGTATCTTGGTTATACATATATTGAAGATGCTGATGTTACTAATATTAAATTTAGTGATAATCTAAAAGAAGCCACAGTTTCTTTTAAAGAAGAAGGCAAGAAAGAAAAGAAAGTGACTTTAGATGCTATTGATGCATTAGATATGTTCGGTAGAAAAGTTAGTCTTTTATATGATCCAATGAATGGTGAAATTTTAGAGCTTACTGCTGACGAAGAATATACTATGATTGATGCTGAAGTTACTAATGTTTCTGAAACTAAAATTTATATAGCAAATAGAAGAAATGGTTATAAATTACCTGAAGAGAAAAATATTTTGATGTATGGTATTTCTAGTTATTCAGAAGCTGCAGAAGCTATTTTGATTATGAAAGATACTACATTAGAATACTTGGTTTTAATGGGTTCTTCCAATGCTAAAGTTGGTGTGGTTGTGGATAACGACTATTTAATCAACGATGATTATGGTATTAGAGTTCGTGATGTTGATGAAACTAAAGGTGGCGATGGTTACTTTGTTGCTAATGATGATCAATGGCCATCTCAAGATAGTATTATCTTGTATTATTTAGATGCTGATGATTTCTTAGTTGTTCTTAAGAAATTAGATTTATCTAAAGCTAAGACGATTTCTAGTATAGGTAGTAAATCTATTAAGACTGAAGACAAGAATGAGTATAAGTTTGAATCAGATGATGATTATACTGTTATAAATGTTGACGGTACTAAGCTTGAATCTTTGAAACTTTCTCAAGTTGATATTAAGACAGATAAATTAATTGCAGTTAATTACAATGCTCATTATTATTTCTTTATCATTGAAGATGCTATTTCAGATGATATTGATCCTGAATTAGAAGATGCTTTATATGATTTAGAAGATTGGGTTGATGAAGCTTTAGATTATGATGAAGAGTTATATACTCAAAAGTCTTACCATGATTTAGCTGAAGCTTTGGAATACGCTGCAGCAACAGATTATACATCTACACTTTCAAGAGCTAAGAATGCTTGTACAAAGATTGAAGAAGCAATTGCTGGATTAGTTAAGGCAACAAAGACTTCTGAGAAAAATACAGTTAAAGCTAAGAAAGCTTTAAGAAAGTTGGTTGCTGGTGAAGCTAAAGATGTATATGATAATGCAGAACTATATACATGGCAAAGTTATGATGTGTTTGATGTAGCATATGATGATGCTAAAGCTTTATTAGATATTGACGATGCGACAAAAACAGAAATTGAAGATGCTGAAAGAGCTTTATACAATGCAATTGATGCATTAGTAAAGAAAAAATAAAAATACTATTTTATAAAAACAAAAAAGGAGAGAATTTAAATTGGAAAACAAAGAATGGTATTCATTATCTGTAGAACAAACAGAAGAAGAACTTAAGACTAAAGTTGCTAGCGGTCTTACTGCTGAAGAAGTAGAAAAGAGAAAAGAAGAATATGGGCTTAACCAAATTGTTTCAAAAAACAAAAAGCCTATTTGGAAAATGATTATTGAACAATTTAAAGATTTTATGATTATTGTTCTTATCATTGCTGCTATTATTTCAGCAGTTGTTAGTGGTGAAGTAACTGATTCAATTATTATTTTGATGATCGTTATTTTAAATGCAATTATTGGTGTGGTTCAAGAAGTTAAAGCTCAAAAGTCTCTAGACTCTTTAAAACAACTTAGTGCACCTCATTCAAAAGTTTTAAGAAATGGCAAAGTTGAAACTATTGAATCTAAAGATTTAGTTCCTGGTGATATCGTTATTTTAGATACTGGTGACTATGTTCCAGCTGACTTAAGACTTACTGAAGCGGTTAACTTAAAGATTCAAGAAGCTGCTTTAACTGGTGAATCTGTTCCTGTTGAAAAAATGGAATTAACTATTAAAGATGATAAAGTTGGTATTGGTGATAGAACCAACCAAGCATTTTCTTCAAGCTTAGTTACATATGGTAGAGGTAAAGGTATAGTTGTTGCAACTGGTATGAATACTGAAGTTGGTAAGATTGCTCAAATGCTTGATGATGTTGACGAAAGTGAAACACCATTAAAGAGAAGACTTGCTGAACTTGGTAAGATTTTAGGTATTGTTGCTATTGGTATTTGTATTTTAATCTTTGGTGTAGGCTTACTTGTTTATAAGAGAGATTGGGTTGAAATGCTTATGACTGCGGTTAGCTTAGCTGTTGCTGCTATCCCAGAAGGTCTACCAGCTATTTCTACTATCGTTTTATCTATCGGTGTTCAAAGAATGGTTAAGAGAAATGCGATTGTTCGTACATTACCATCTGTTGAAACTTTAGGTAGTGCTACAGTTATTTGTTCAGATAAAACTGGTACATTAACTCAAAACAAGATGACTGTTGAAGAAGTATTCTACAACAACAAAGCTTACAAAGTTGATGAAAAAGTTAATGATGTTGATGCTCATTACAAGAAATTATTAGATTGTATGATTCTTTGTAACGATTCAAAAATTAAAAACGAAGATGGTTACAAAGTAATTGGTGATCCTACTGAAACAGCTTTAGTTGATTTAGGTATCAAGAGCAATATTATTAAAGATGCATTAGATGCAGAGTTTGCTAGAATTGATGAAATTCCATTTGACTCTGACAGAAAGTTAATGACTACTGTTCATAAATTAGAAAATAAATTCTTGGTATACACTAAAGGTGGTATCGATGAATTATTAAGTAGATGTAATAAAATTTTAATCGATGGAAATGCTGTTGAAATTTCTAAAGATTTAAAAGATAGTTTATTAAAACACAATGATGAATTTGCTAGCAAGGCTCTTAGAGTTTTAGCTATGGCATACAAAGAAATTGATGCTATTCCTGGTAAAGAAAATAAAGATTCTTTAGAATCTGAATTAGTATTTATAGGTATGGTTGGTATGATTGACCCAGCTAGACCAGAAGTTAAAGAAGCTGTTGCTAAATGTAAAGATGCTGGTATTAGACCTGTTATGATTACAGGTGACCACAAGGCTACAGCTGTTGCTATCGCTAAAGATATTGGTATCTTAAAAGAAGGCGACAAAGCTATTACTGGTGCTGAACTTGAAGAAATGTCTCAAGAAGATTTAGAGAAACAAGTTAAAGAGATTTCAGTTTATGCTCGTGTTTCTCCAGAACATAAAGTTAGAATCGTTAATGCTTGGAAATCTCATGGCGAAGTTGTTGCTATGACTGGTGACGGTGTTAATGATGCTCCAGCTCTAAAGACAGCTGATATCGGTGCTGCTATGGGTATCGTTGGAACAGACGTTGCTAAAGAATCTGCTGACGTTGTTTTAACAGATGATAACTTTGCTACTATCGTTTCTGCTGTTGAAGAAGGTAGAAGAATTTATGATAACATTTTAAAAGCTGTTGCTTACTTATTATCTGCTAACATTGGTGAAATCATCACATTATTCGTAGCAACTATGCTTGGTTGGGTAGAGCCACTTCTACCAATCCACATTTTATGGATTAACTTAGTAACAGACAGCTTACCAGCACTTGCATTAAGTGTTGATCCTGCTGAATCAAACATTATGAATAGAAAACCTAAGAAGAGTGAAAAATTCTTCACTAAAGGTATGGTATGGAGAATTCTTTACCAAGGATTTATGGTTGGTGGTTTAGTACTACTTGCATTCTTAATTGGTTCTGGATTCAATCCAAAAGGTATCACAGAAGAAACAGCTGCTGTTCCTAGAACAATGGCATTTGCAGTATTAGCATTAGCTGAGTTAATTCACGTATTTAACTTACGTTCAAACAAAGATTCAATCTTTAAAGTTAAATTCTCTACTAACAAGATCCTTCTTGGTGCTGTAGCTTTATCTGCATCAATGATGTTCATCGTAATGTTAATTCCTAAATTACATGAAATCTTCAAGATTGCTCACTTAAGCGCAGCTCAAGTTGGCTGGACAACATTATTAGTTTTTGCTCCACTTATAATTGTAGAGTTATTTAAACTAATAAAAATCAACACACTTAAAGATGAAGATTAATTTTTAGATTATAAGGACGATTTATTTAAATCGTCCTTTAATCAAAAGAGGGGGAATCAAATGAAAAAGCTAAATAAGTTTTTGTTGCTACTTATTTGCATGATGATATGTATCTCTTGTGGTAGTGTCTTTGCTGGAAGTCAAAGAATGAGATCTATAGATTACCAAGCATACATTAGAGAAAATGGCGATGTAGATGTAGTTGAATCATGGCACATTTGGGTAGAAGGAACGAACACACTTTTTAAGACTTTCGAAATTGACAGTTCTAAATATACAGAGATTACTAATGTGAAAGTTAAAGAAATTTCAGATAATGGACAAGCTAAAGCTTTTAGAGATGTAGGCGAATGGCAATATACTGTTGAAAAAGATGGCTACTATGGTGAAATTTATGAAGGTAATTTTGAAATAGGTTGGTATGCTGGTCTTGGTAATTCTTCAGATACTAGAAAGTATGAGATTAGCTATACGATTAAAGATGGTATTAAAAAAGGTGCTGACTGCGCAGAATTTTATTGGCAATTTATTGGTGATGACAATGGTGTACCAGTAGAAAAAATTACAGGTACAATTCATTTGCCAGAGAAGGCTAAAGATAAAGATGATATAAAAGTGTGGGGACATACAGAAGGTCTTAATGGTGAAATATATGCCACAGCATTAAACAAAATTGAGTTTGAAGGTTGGAACCTAGACATACGTACAATGTTTGAAGTTAGAACTTTATTCCCAACGAAAATGATTTCTGAAAACTGCAAGAGATATGTGAAAGCATATTTGTTGGATGATGTAGTAAGAGAAGAAACAGAATGGGCAGAAGAAGCTAACAGAAGAAGAGATGAAGCAAAGTTTATAAGCCAAACGTTACCGTTTTTATTTGCTTTCATTCCAACTCTTGGCTCTGGTATAACTTTATTTAAAGCTATATCTAGAAATAGAAGAATATATCGTGAAGCTAAAAAGAAATATGTGCCTTCACAAGAAATTGAGTATTACAGAGAATTTCCTCGTGAACATGCATCACCAATTGAAGCGAATGCATTAGTTAAGAATTCGTTTGATAAATTAGCAAGTGGTGAATTTGGAAATTTGTTTTCATCTATTCTTTTAAGTTTGCAACTAAAAGGTGCAATAGAAATTAAAGAAGAAGGATGGGATACTGAAATTGTTATAAAAGCAGGAGTTAATCCTCATCTAGACAGAATGGAAAGAGACGTTAAGTATTTCTTGGATTCTGTAGAGAAAAAGTATGAAAAGATTACAACTAAAACAATTGAGAAGTATATGAAAAAAGAATATAGAAGTGCATTATCTTTAAAAGATGATTTTACTTCTAATGCTAAATCGGCTTTGCGCACTGCAAACTTGTATGAAGGTATGCAACCAGAAGAAGCTGAATTAAAAAATGGATGTATGTATGCTGTATTTGGTTTTAGCTGGATATATATCTTCCCAATAGTATTTGGTTTTTCAATCGCTGGTGACGGTGGTTTAGGAATGATGGGAGTAATTATATTGGCGCTAATCGCGGGATATATTTATGAACCATACAGTCGTAAAAAAGCGAAGAAAGCGATTTCTCCACTTTCTCAAAATGGATTAGATGAACAAGAAAAATGGAGAGCTTTCAAAAAGTTTATGGAAGAATATACTTTGCTTCATGAAAGAGAAGTACAAGAAGTTGTTATATGGGAAAAATATTTAGTATATGCAACAGCTTTTGGTACAGCAAAAACAGTATTAAAACAATTGAAAATAAATATGCCTGAGGTATATGATTCATTAGAAAACATGAATTCTCCAGCTTTGAGAATGGGATCATATAATTTTGATAATGCTTTTACTGATGGTTTATTAAAGGCTCAAAGAGCATATAGCGCAGCAATAGCTGCAACATCATCAAGCAGCGATTATAGTAGTTCGTACTCGTCTGGCGGCGGTGGCGGAGGCGGCTTCTCAGGAGGCGGCGGAGGCCGGAGGTGGCCGGAGGCGGCATGGGTGGTCGTTAATTAGAATTATTTATGGAGGATAAAAGATGAAAAATCCATTTGATGAAAATATGCAAAAAGCATCTATATTAATGGCTTTCTCTTTAGGCTTTATATTTATTCTTTGGATACTTACAATGGTTTTAGATTTTGCAAATACTATTTGGCAAGCAAACTTTGATGAAAAACGTGCGGCAGATACTTCAATAGCAGAAATTGACTCTGTGAATTATGAGCTTATTATTGGTAGCAATGGTGATATTGAAGTTGTAGAGACAATAAATTTTGCAGATTCTATGTTAGGTGAGACATATAATAGAATATGGGAAATAGAAAATATTAATATAGATAATATAAAACTTTCATATGGAAGAAATGATGAAATTCAAACTTACGAAAAAGATGAGATTTTATTAGAACGTCATAAATATGTACACGCTTCAGATAATAGTAAAAATTGTATAAAATGGATTGTCGAAGAGACTGATGACTCATACACACTAATTTATACATTACAAGGAAGTATTGTTCGTGGGAAAAAATATGCTGTGTTAAATTTTCCTTGCTTTAAAGAAGATAATTCTTTGAAAGCGGAGGAAGTAACGGGAATTATTAGATTACCAGACAACATAAGTATATATGGAGAGGCGGATGCAAGTGTTAGACTGAAAGGTTATAAAATAGATTGGAATAGATTTTTGAAAGGAACTAGATTTAAAGTTGTTGGTGCTTTAGGAAGAGAAACCGAGCTTAATATAAAGGTTTCTATTGATTCTAATAAATTTGAGGGATATTTACCGATTAGTGAAGATGCAAGCTTTACTTCTAATGTATCCGAATATTGGATATTATTTGCTATATATGCGGTTGGCGTTATTGTTTTTGTAAAAACTTTAATAAGTGATTACATTGGATATAAGTGTTTACAAAAATTAAAAACAATAGTAAATGACGTGGAATATATAAGAGAAGTTCCAAATCCAGAAATTTCTCCGCTTACAGCTTTTTTCTTAACGACAGATTCATACAATTATATAAGTCCAAAAGGTTTTGCTAATGCTTTTGCGGCATTACTTATGAATTTGAAAAAGAAAGGAATTTTAAGCTTTGAATATTTGAAAACAGAAATAAGCAGAACTGGATTGAGCATTGTTATAGAAAAAACTTATGATATTGATTTGATTGAAGAAGAAAAAGAAACACTAGATTTTTTAATTGAAGTATATAAGGAATATAATGCTTTGACACCAGAACTTATTGAACTATATATGTGTAGAAATTATCCAAGAACAAGGAAGTTAAAAGAAAGTTATGTGCGAATAAACAAAGAATTTATGAAAGAAAGAAATTATTATGCTGGACGACCAATTGAAACTAAATATCTTGAAAAAGGTATGGGATATCACATATTAATGTTTGTTGAAATAATGCTAATTACTCCGCTATTTGGAACGGCTTTAGGAAATGTAGATTTAGGATTTGGAATATTCATGGCAACAATGATACTTCCTATTATTGAACAAGTAATAAGTGGTTTAATATGCCAAAAGGCAGAAAGACTTACTCTGACAGGTAAAGAAGAAAGAGAAAAATGGAGAGCATTTAAAAGATATTTAGAAGATTATTCTATGATGGAATATAGAAATATAGACGAATTAGAATTGTGGGAAGATTATTTTATATATGCAACAGCAATGGGCGTTGCCAAAAAGACAAGTGATACCTTGGATTTTGATACATCTGATCTTAATATCAATGTTGCAAATAATACATCAGATGAATTTAGAATTAAATACATAACTCAATATGCTAATATGTATAGAGAGGCTATTAATAATGCTGAGTTAAAGAGTACTACTGCATTTGACAGATGGTTGGAAAGATATAAAGCTAATAAGGGTGAATAAGTAATATGATAAATAATTTAGACAAAATATTAAAAAAAGTTGAAAAGCCAGTTAGATACACTGGTGGTGAAATGAATGCTTGTGTAAAAAATTTAGAGGAAGTGAAATGCCATTTGGCATTTTGCTTCCCTGATGTATATGAAGTAGGAATGTCTCATTTGGGTATGAGAATTTTATATGATTTATATAATCGTAGAAAAGATACATATTGTGAAAGAGTTTTTGCTCCATGGATTGATATGGAGAAGATTATGCGTGAAGAAAATATTAAACTATTTTCTTTAGAGACTAAAACTCCTTTACATGATTTTGATTTTGTTGCTTTTACACTTCAATATGAAATGAGTTACACAAATATTTTGAATATGCTTGAATTGGGTGGAGTACCTATAAAGTCTGCAGATAGAGGAGAAAAAGATCCTTTTGTAATGGCTGGTGGCCCTTGTGCATACAATGCAGAACCTATAACAGATTTTGTTGATTTGATTGTAATGGGTGAAGGTGAAGAAGTTAATCTAGAAATAGTTGATTGTTATATTAAGTGGAAATCGGAAAATAAAACTCGTGAAGAATTTCTAGAAATGGTTGCAGAGATTGATGGAGTATATGTTCCTAAATTTTATAAGGATACTTACAATGAAGATGGTACATTCAAAGGGTTAGAAAAAATAAATTCTCATGCGAAAGATAAAATTACAAAGAGAATTATTAAAGATTTAGACACTTTAACATATCCAGAAAAGTGGATTGTACCATATATGAATATTGTCCATGATAGAGTAATGCTTGAAATTTTTAGAGGTTGTATAAGAGGTTGTAGATTCTGTCAAGCAGGATACATTTACAGACCGGTTAGAGAAAAGAGCAAAGAAAGATTAGAAGAACTTGCTGAAAAGTTAATTGCGAATACTGGTTATGAAGAGATTTCTTTAACGTCGCTTAGTACAAGTGATTATAGAAACTTTCATCCGCTTGCTCAATCTTTAATTTCTAAATTTAAACCACGTAATATAAATTTATCTTTGCCATCACTTAGAACTGACTCTATTTCAATGCAACTTCTAAAAGAAGTTAGTGAAGTTAGAAAGAGCGGATTTACAATTGCACCCGAAGCTGGTACTCAGAGACTAAGAGATGTTATTAACAAAGGTTTATCTGAAGAAGATATTATGCGTGCTTGCGATTTTGCTTTTAGAAGTGGTTGGAGTACAATTAAACTTTACTTTATGATAGGTCTTCCAACAGAAACTTATGAAGATTTAGATGGTATCGTTGATGTGGCAAATAAGATTGTTGATTTGTATTATGCGATTCCAAAAGCTGAAAGAGCAAAAGGATTAACTGTTACGGTTAGTACTTCAACATTTGTTCCAAAGCCATTTACAGCTTTACAATGGTGCGGACAAGATAATTATGAAGAAATTAAGAAGAAACAAGATTACTTGAAATCTAAACTTACTAATAGAGCTATTAAATATAACTGGCACGAGCCTGAAACAAGTGTGGTTGAAGCTATACTTGCCAAAGGTGATAGAAGATTAAATAAAGTAATTTATAACGTTTGGAAAAATGGTGGCAAGTTTGATAGCTGGGGTGAATTCTTTAGTTATGATAGATGGATGAAAGCTCTTGAAGAAGAAGGTATAGATTATAAATACTATGCTGAAAGAAAAATGAGTACAGATGAAAAACTTGCTTGGGAACATATAAATGTTTTAGTTACAAAGGACTACTTAAAATCAGAATATGAAAAATCTATGCGAGGAGAAGTTACATCAAACTGCAGACAAAATTGTAGCGGATGTGGTGCTGCTTGTATGGGAACTGGAGTATGTTTTGAAAGGAATGAGAAATAAATGATAGCTAGAGTTAAATATACAAAAGGTCAAGATGTAAAATATGTAGGACACTTAGATTCTATGAGAACATTTATAAGATGCATCAAAAGAACATGCATACCGGTTAAGTATTCAAATGGTTTTAATCCTCGTGTGCAAATATCTTTTGCATTGCCATTAGGCGTTGGAGTTACAAGTGATTGTGAATACTTTGATTTGGAAGTAGAACAAGCAATGAATGCAGAAATGTTTTTAGGTGAGTTAAATTCTACATTGCCTGGTGGATATAGGGTGATTGAAGTTGAGTTTTTAGAAAGCGCTAAAAGCTTGATGTCACTTGTAAAAGAGGCTGAATATAAAATAAAAATAGAAGTAGATGATTTTGATAAAGTGATAGAGCTTTTTGAAAGGGATTCAATTGTGATTGAAAAAGAATCTAATTCTAAAAAAGAAACTAAAGAAATTGAACTTAAGAACTTTATATTAGACATATCTTTTGATAAAGATAATAAAGAAGTAATAGTACATTCAACAGCGGGAAGTGTAAACAACATGAATCCAAACTTTATAGTTGATGCTGTAGAAAAATATGTGGGTGAAGTAGAAGACTACGACATTCATCGTATTAAGTTAATAATATAAATAAAAAACTCTCAGTTGATTTTAACTGAGAGTTTAAATTTGTTTATTTCTTTCTAAACATTAATCCTACCAAGTTTCCTATTAAAGTTGTAATTAAATACATTATAGATGTGAATATTATTCTTGCTGGTGCATAGTTAAATAGTAACCCAGATGGGATGAATACAATTATTGATACGATTGGAAGTAATAGTTTGAATCCGTGTTTTCTACCAAATAGCAAAGATCCTATTAATAATAACACCATATTGATTATTAATGAGAACATTTCTGGAAGTCCTGCGATTACTGGTATGATACCAACAAATACTGGTATTAAGTAGAAAATTATAATACACCATATGATGTGTGGAATATATTTTTTCATAGAATCACTCCTTTTATGGGTTAATTATATCAAAAGGTGGGAGTTATTGGCAATATTTTGTTAGTTTTGTGGCTTTAAATGCTTATATTTAGGCAATTTGTGGACTTTATTTATTGATTTTTATGGTAATTTATGTTAAAATCACACTGTATGTCTGAAAAGAAAAGGAAGTGAGAATTACCCTTATGGATATATTAGCTAAAGAGCTACCAAAGATGAAAAAGTTTAACGACTATATTAAAGATGTTAATAAAGCAAATTTCCCAATAACGCTTTCAGGTTTATCTGATAGTCAGAAGTCACATTTTATTTATGCTACAAGATTTTATACAGAGAAACCGATTCTTATTGTTACATATAATGAGTTGGAACTTAAAAAGTTTAAGGAAGATATGAAGTTCTTTTCTGATGAACAAGTGTTAGTTTATCCAAAGAGAGAACCTATCTATTATGATATTGATACAACTAACAAAGATGCTACAATGGATAGATTAAAGATTTATACAAAACTTTATAACAATGAGTCTTGTGTAATCTTAACTACTATTGAAGCTTTAATGCAAAAGACTATCAATAAAGATAAACTTTTTACTAAGGTTATTCAATTAGAAAATGGTACTTCAATTTTGCTTGATACTTTAACTAACGAACTTATTGAACTTGGTTATGAAAGAACTGATATGGTTGAAGGTAGAGGACAATTTTCTGTAAGAGGTGGAATTGTTGACGTATTCCCACTTACAACAAATGATCCTGTACGTATAGAGTTCTGGGGAGACGAAGTTGATTCAATAAGAGTTTTTGACGTTGAGTCTCAAAGAACAATTGAAGCAATTAATGAAATTAATATTTTCCCTGCAGAAGAATTTTTAATTGAAAGAGAAAAGTTAGAAAGTATTGCTGATAAAATTTTAGAAAAATATCCTAATGCAATTGCTGATACTGATGTTATTAAGCACGGAAATTATTTAACAAAGATAGATAAATATTTTGAATTCTTTTATGATGAAACTTCAAGTTTAATAAATTACTTATTAAAAGATACTGTTATTTTCTTAGATGAGCCTGCTAGAATAAATTCTAAATGTCAATCAATTGAATATGACAACAAAGAATTTGTTGAAGCATATTTAGATAAAAATAAAGTTGTTCCAAGTTATACTAATGCAATGTCTACAAACATTGATATGATTTTAACTTTGGAAAAACAAAATATAATCAACTTAGAAAGAGTTGATATAAATACGCATGCAAAAAGAAACGGATACAGCTTTAGCTGTAGGGAGGTGAACTTTTTTCGTGGTTCGATGGATATATTTGTACAGGAAGTACAAGAAGCACATGAATCAGGAAAAATAGTTATGGTTCTTGGGGGAACTGTTTCAAAAGCAAGAGGTTTAGCTACTATGCTTTTAGAACATAATGTTCCGGCTGTATTTCTAGAACAAATGGATGAGGCGTTTTTTAATAGTAAACAAATCATTGTTATCCCAGGTAATATTACTGAAGGTTTTGAATATGTTGAACTTAATTTGATTGTGGCAAGTGGTGAGCTTGGTAACGTTAAAGAAAAGAAGAGAACATATAAACCTTCTGTATTTAAAGAAAGTAAGAAAGTTGTTTTTGCTGATTTAAATGTTGGCGATTATATAGTTCATGCAACTCACGGTATTGGTCAATATGTTGGTATTCATACTTTGCTTGTTGATGGAGTGAAGAGAGATTATATTAAATTAAAATATAAAGATGATGATACAATGTATATTCCTACTACTCAATTAGATAATATTAGAAAATATATGAGTGGTGGAGAAGGTGCGCCAAAGCTTAATAGAATGGGTAGCAAAGAATTTGCTAATACTAAAGCTAGAGTAAAAGCACAACTTAAAGATATTGCAAAAGGTCTTATCGAGCTTTATGCAAAACGTAGTAAACAAAAAGGTTTTAAATTTTCTGAAGATACTGTTTGGCAAAGAGAGTTTGAAGAGGCTTTTCCTTTCCAAGAAACTGATGATCAATTAAGATGTATTGATGAAGTTAAAAAGGATATGGAAAGCGAAAGACCGATGGATAGACTTCTTTGTGGAGATGTTGGTTATGGTAAGACAGAAGTTGCTATTCGTGCGGCTTTCAAAGCTGTTATGGATAGTAAGCAAGTTGCTTATTTGGTGCCAACAACTGTACTTGCTCAACAACAATATGAATCGTTTGCATCAAGATTAAAAGATTATCCTGTTAAGGTAGAAGTATTAAATAGATTTAAAACTACTAAGCAAAAAAATGATATTATCAAACGTTTGAAAAACGGCGAAATTGATATTTTGATTGGTACACATAGAATTATTCAAAAGGATGTTGAATTTAAAAATTTAGGCTTTTTAATTATCGATGAAGAGCACAGATTTGGTGTTGGCGATAAAGAAAAAATTAAAAATCTTAAAACTAATATCGACGTACTTGCGATGACTGCTACTCCAATTCCAAGAACGATGCATATGTCTATCGTTGGAATTAGAGATATGAGTGTAATCTATGAACCACCACAAAATAGAAGACCAATTCAAACTTATGTTTTGGAATATGATAAAGATGTAATTGCAGAAGCTGTTATTAAAGAACTTGAAAGAGAAGGTCAAGTATTTTATTTATTTAATCGTGTTGAAAATATTGATGCGAAAGCAAATGAAATTTCTGAATTAGTACCTGAAGCAAGAGTTGCTGTGGCGCATGGTAAGATGACTGGTACTGAACTTGAAAATATTATGGCTGATTTCATAGATAAGAAAATTGATGTACTTGTTTGTACAACTATTTTAGAAACAGGTATTGATATTCCGAATGCTAACACAATTATTATTGAAGATGCGGATCGACTTGGTCTTGCACAACTTTATCAAATAAGAGGACGTGTTGGTAGAAGTGATAGAGCAGCGTATGCGTATATTACTTATAGAAAAAATAAAGTTTTAGCTGAAGCTTCTGAAAAGAGACTTAAAGCTATTAAAGAGTTTACAGAGTTTGGTTCTGGATTTAAGATTGCACTTAGAGATTTAGAAATTAGAGGTGCAGGAAATATTTTAGGACCAGAACAACATGGTCACATGGATGCTGTAGGATATGAAATGTATTGCAAGCTTTTAGATGAATCAGTAAGAGAGATGCAAGGTGAAGAAATTTTACCTGAACTTGATACTCAAATTGATTTAAAAGTTACTGCATATATTCCAAGTTCGTATATCGAAAATTTAAATCAAAAGATTGAAGTTTATCAAGATATTGCAAACTTGGATAAAGAAGAACAAATCTCAGAAATTATTGATGAACTTATTGATAGATATGGTGAGATTCCAAAAGAAGTTTATAATTTGCTTGAAGTTGCAAAAGTGAAGATGCATGCAAGAGAGTTGCAAGTCATCAAAATTTCACAAAATGATACATCTGTGGTTATCCAATTTAACAATCCAGATGTTATTTCAAATGCAGCAATACAAATGCTTATAGATATTTATAAAAGCAAAATTATGTTCTCTTCAGGGGCTGTTCCATACATTACTTTGAGGTTGCAAAGTAAAAAAGATAGTGATATATTTAAAGAAGTTTTAAACGTATTACAAGTGTTGAAAGGATGATTATGTAAGATGGATAAGAAAAAGAGTATTGCTATAATAGTTATAGCTGTAGTAATGGTAGTATTAGTAATTGCTGTACTTGCTACATCACATGCGGATGATTCAGCATTAGGAGCAGACGAATTAGTATCAATTGGTGAGAATGTATACACTGTAAAAGAGTGTAAAGATTATATAAAAATAACAAATGAAGCAGCTGGAGATATTACAAAAGCAACAACTGATGAAGAAAAAGAAGAAATTATTAATCAATTTTTATCAGAAAAGATATACGCACATGCAGCTGCTGAAAATGGCATAACAGTGCCAGAAGAAGAAATCCAAACATTCAAAAAAGATTATACTGAAAAAGCAGTATATGCTGAAAATGGAATTTCTGAAGAAGAATATTTAAGATATGCTACTGATAATTATTTATATACTCAACTAAGCCAAAACTTAGAAGACTATTATGAATTACCAGATGAATATTATGATGCTTTTGTAGAGAGTGTTGAAGATCCTATGAAATCATATTCTTTCAGAGTTATGACATTCTACTATGAAGAACCAAAAAGTGGAGATGCTTCAGGAGATGTTTCTGGTGAGGCTGTAGAACAAATTTCTGGCGAATTATTAAGAGATGCTGTTTATGCAAAAGCGGAAAATGTTCGTAACCAAGTTATAAATGGTGGAGATTTTGAAAAGTTAGCTCAAGAAAATTCTTCATACAGATATACATTTAATGGTTCATCATACACATTAGTAAATGGTAATCTTGAATATGCAGTATCAGTTTTATTACAAGATAAATTAGGAAGTGAAGCTCTTTATAATGCGGTTAAAGATTTGAAATCTGGTGAATGCTCAGCACTAGTTGAAGATACAGAAGCAAATGTAATTAACTTTGTAAAAGTTGAAACTGTTGAAGATGGTTTTACTGGTGAAGCTAATGAAGAAGTTAGAGAAATCTTATTGTATCAATATCAAGATACTTTAGTTACAGGTGATGCGCATTATCACATGAATCAAACTGCTTTACTAAAAGTTTATTATCAATAAAATTTCGTAGGGCGGCCTTTAAAGTCGCCCTATATTTTTTGTAAAACGGAGGAACTATGATTACTAGTAAATCAAACGAATTAATTAAACATATAAAATCACTGCATTTAAAAAAAGAAAGAGATGAAAGTGGAGAGTTTGTAGTTGAAGGAATTAAGATGGTTAAAGAAGCTATCGATTCTGATTTTGAAATTAGTGAAATTGTTATTTGTGAAGAATTATTTACAGAAGCGATTGATACAAAAAACAATAGAGTAGAATATGTTTCAGAACCGGTTTTTAAAATTATATCTGATACTACATCACCACAAGGCATCTTGGCTGTATTAAAGAAAAAAACTGCTATATCAGATATTAAAGAAGATGTTATATTTGCTCTTGATGGAGTGCAAGATCCTGGCAATTTAGGAACTATTATTAGAACTTTAGATTGTACTGGAATTAATACATTGTTATTATCACCAGAGTGCGCAGATCCATATAATTCAAAGGTTATAAGAAGCACAATGGGGGCAATTTTTAGAGTTAATATTCTTGATGGATTAGATTTGTATGAAAGATTAAAAGAATTAAAATCGCAAGGATATAACATAATAGTAACAGCGCTTGATGCAGATTATAATTTGTTTGATTACGGATTTGAAGGAAAGAATATCGTAGTAATTGGCAATGAATCAAAAGGTGTTTCTAAAGAAATTAAAAATTTAGCAAATGTAAAAATCATAATTCCTATGGTTGGAAAGACAGAAAGTTTGAATGCGGGAGTTGCAGCAAGTTTAACAGCATATGAGGCATTAAGAAAAAGAAGATAAAATAAAGGCGAGATGAAATTAATCATCTCGCTTTTTTTATTCTTCAAACATTTTTATTATATCTGAATAGTATTTATTTGCATTTGCTTTCCAACATTCAGCTATTTTTTTCGCTTCTGATTGAGAGTTGCAAAGAATGTTTAATTCAAATATTGTTCTTTGTGGCTCCGATAATCTACATTTTGTTGTGTATGTATCGTGTTCTTCTGGGATATATTCTGCTGATACTATTAATTCATTTTTTACATTGTCTAATAAGTCTTGGGTAAGTACATTTAATTTGTGTTTAACAATGCCAGGAAGCATGTTGCCTGTAAGTTCTAAAACTTCAGTTCCTAATGCTGTAATTTCATATAACCATTCTTCGTTTTGTTTGTAGCTCATTATATATTTTTTCTCTACAAGGTCAGAAAGAATGTGTTGGAAATAGTAATAATTGAAACCTTCAAAATCGTATAAAAGTTTTAAAATTTGAAGGTTAGATAATGTGCAATTAACACGATGCATTAAATACAAGATTATTAATTTATTTTCAGCAAGTGCTTCGCCACTTTCCATTTTATTATTTATATTAGTATCCATAATATCACCTTAATTACCACAAATTTACTGTCAACTCGTTGTCGCTCAATAACTTTAACTGAATTATATCATTAAAGCGAGGAGATAACAAGAGTGAAGTGATAAAGAAAAATGCCTATTTTTCAAGGGTTTTGAGCAATTTTACATAATAAAACCTATATCTTACGATAAGTCCGTCCATCCTTGGGACAAGTCTTAAAATTATTTACAAAGTGTTCGCTTGAATATTTTAAGGCGTGTGTTAGAATCCAATTAAGATGATTTGAAAAGTGAGGTTTTTCATTTGCTAGGTCAATTACATATTAAAAATATTGGAATAATAGATGATGTTACTATAAATTTTGAAGATGGACTTAATATCATGACTGGTGAAACTGGTGCGGGTAAAAGTTTAATTATTGATTCTATAAATGCAATTTCTGGGGCTAGAATGTCTAAAGAAATTATTAAGCATGGTGAAGAGAGTGCGATAGTTGAAGCTTGCTTTTTTGAAGGTGAAGATACCACAATTTTGACTCGTGAGTTTTATATGAATGGTAGAAGTATTTGCAAAGTGAATGGTAGAATGGTTACTCTTGCAGAACTAAAAGAAACAGGGGAATCTTTAATTGATATTCATGGACAACATGATAATCAATCTTTACTTAGCGAAAAGACACATGTTAATTTGTTGGATAGTTTTGCAGAAAAAGATTTGTTAGATTTAAAAGAAAATTATAGATCAGAACTTGCAGAATACAAGGCAATAAAAGAAAAGATTAAAGCAAGTTATGGAGATCCAATTGAACGTGCTAGAAGAATTGATTTATTAAAATATCAAAAAGATGAAATAGAAAATGCAAGATTAAAAGTTGATGAAGAGACTTCTTTAGAAGAACGTAGAATGTTAATTATGAATTCTGAGAAAATTGTTACTTCGTTAAAAAAATCATATGCTTTGTTAGATGAAAATGTGGTTGAAGAATTGGGTTCAATAGTTCATGAACTATCTGGCATTTCTACACTTAATGAACGTTATGAAAATGCACTTCAAGTTGTGAATGATGCATACTATTCTTTGAAAGATGTATCTAGTGAAATTATGGATTGTGCTGATGAAGTTAGTTTTGATGAGAATGAACAAAATGAAATTGAAGAAAGATTGGATTTAATATTCTCTTTAAAACGTAAGTATGGAAACGATGTTGAAAAAGTTTTAGAATATTTAGATAAAATTAGTGAAGAGTTAAATATTTTAGAAAATTCTGAAGAGATTATTAATGAGCTTGAAAATAATTTACACAAAAAAGAAAAAATCTTAAAAGAGTTAGCAATTAAAATTAGAGAAGTACGTAAGTCTTATTCTAAAGTTATTGAGGAAAAAGTTAATAATGAATTGCAAGATTTAGAAATGAAGAAAGCATATATAGAATTTGCTTTTGGAGAAGTGGAAGAGTTCTTAGATAACGGTATGGATCACGTACAAATCTTAATTTGCACAAATGTTGGTGAAGGTTTAAAACCGCTTAGCAAAATTGCTTCTGGTGGTGAAATTTCTAGAGTAATGCTTGCTCTTAAAACTGTGCTTTCTGCATATGATGAAATTCCAACGATGATATTTGATGAAATAGATACAGGAATAAGTGGACAAGCAGGAAAAGCTGTTGCAGAAAAAATGAAATTAATAAGTGATACACATCAAGTAATTTGTGTAACGCATTTACCTGTAATTGCAGCTTCTGGAAAGACCAATTACTTTATAGAAAAGAATACAAAAGAAGGCAGAACGTTTACCGAAGTTCTTAAATTAAAAGAAGAGCAAGTGGTGTCGGAAATTGCTAGAATACTTGCGGGTAATGATTTATCAGATGCGGTATTAAAACATGCAAAAGAACTTCGTAAAAATATGAAATGTAGAGCTTAATTAAATTTTTCTAAAATTACCTACTTAAATCTTAGTAGGTAATTTTTTTTGTTCTAATAACTTCTTTCGATTTTGGACAAGTTAATTTTGAAACAAAATTGAAAGGAGCAAATAAAATGAAATCAAAAAAATATTATTTTATAGTTGTAGTATGTATGGTTTTATTTATTTATATTACAAACATTGACAAAATTCCAAAAGAAATCATTTTGTTTCAAGATGAAAGTTATGAAATAAGTTGTTTAAAAGGAATTGAGATGAATGGAGATAATCTTTCCACATCAAGTTCTTTATTTAGAAATTTAGCAAAAATAAAAAGTTCAGTTGTGGGTACAGACAGTTTCACAGTGTCAGCTTTTGGTGGAGTTATGAAAAAAGATGTAAGTGTAAATGTTTTGCCTGCGACAAGTGTGGTTTTAGGTGGAGATACAATTGGTATTAGACTGTATTCAGAAGGTGTTTTAGTAATTGGAGAAATGCCAATACAATCAATAGATGGCTCATGGCATAAACCATATTCTGAGACAAAAATAGAAATAGGAGATGTAATTACTAAAGTAAATAAACAAGAAGTTGAAACAATAGAAGAATTAGTGGCAGCGGTTAATTTAGTAGAAGAGGGAAAGTCTATAGAGATTGAATATATAAAAAATAATGATGTAGTTATAGAAAATATAACTCCGATAAAATCTTATGATGACGGAAAATTAAAACTTGGTTTATGGGTTAGAGATGGTGCAATGGGCGTAGGCACTTTGACTTTTTACAATCCAAAGAATCAAACTTTTGCAGCTTTGGGACATGGTGTTTCAGATTTAGATGCAAAAGATTTAATTAATGTTGAAAGTGGATTGGTGAATATTGCATCTGTTTTGGATGTAAAAAAAGGAAAGAAAAATTCACCTGGTGAAATAAAAGGTTTGTTGTTAGAAGAATTTGAAATTGGAAAAATTACTGGCAATAATGAAAATGGAATATTTGGTGAATTTGAGGATAATAAAAGATATTTCCGTGGTAGAAGAGAAGTACAAGTTGCATCTAGAAATGAAATTACGGTTGGGAAGGCAAGTATATATTGCACAGTAGATAATGAAAACAAACCTAAAGAATATGAGGTTGAGATTCAAAAGATATTTGAAAATTCTAGTGATACCAGAGGGATGATTCTAAAAGTTACAGATGAAGATTTGATTAATAAAACTGGTGGTATTGTGCAAGGGATGAGTGGGAGCCCTATTGTACAAAATGGGAAATTGGTAGGTGCGGTTACACATGTGTATGTAAGTGATCCTACTAAAGGATATGGGATATTTATAGAAAACATGATGTAAGTTGCTTAAAATCAATAAATTGAGAGAAATAGCCCTTGAGAAAGTTATGTAAACATGATATAATGTATGCGTAGTTGAAAGACTATAAAATACTAGCCGTATTGGCGAAATGGGGTAATATTCTTGCAAAAACAACGGACAAAAGTAAGTAGCATGGTGATCCTCGTAGCGTTTCTCATGTGTTTCCTGATGGTGACACCTGTACACGCTAGCGAATATGGATCAGACGGACGTTCTGTTATCGTTATCACTGGCCCGACAGAGCCGGCCGACAACGTGGCAGAAGAAGCAACACAACCACCTGAAAAACAATGCATAACCAAAGATGGAGCTGATGAAGCCGCTCGAGAAGCGGGTGAAGGCTATACCTACTATCAGGCTGAAGAAGGCGAACGCACAGTAAGAGTCATATTTCCTACAGTAATCGTGACGGAAGAATTCCCAGAAGTTCCGCTATATTTCCAAGCGGATTATCCGAACACACCTTATGGCCGCTATGGCACCGTAGCATCTCATGGATGCGGTATAACATGTGTGGCAATGGCATTCACGTATTTGCTAGACTATGAAATCTTGCCAGATGAATTGGCACTGGAGTTTGGCCATTATAATACGGAGCATGGCTCGTATCACAGTCTTTTTCCTGACAGTGCAGAGGTCTACGGACTTACTGGAGAGAAAACGTATGATTGGGATACAGTAGTTGAGGCTTTGGAAAATGGTCAGATTGTAATCGCGAACCCTACCGAAGACATCTTCACGGATGGTGGTCATTTCATTTTGTTGTATGGCATAACGCCCGACGGAAGAATATTAGTCCACGACCCTAATAAGTACAATTATACTAAGGGGTGGACGTTGATGGATGGATTTGAAAACGGATTTGAGCAAAAGTATATCAAATGGTGCTCTCCGTTTTGGATCTATCAGGAGAAGGATATCTAAGCATAATTGTAAAACCAGTGGTCCCCACCACTGGTTTCCTTCATTTATAGAGAGATAGTGCAATTTTGTACTATCTTTTTTTGAAGCTTGTGATATAATGCAGTTCGAAAAGTTCATATCTGTTCATATTTTGAGTTACTATTGTATTTCAAACAATCGGAGAGGAGAGGTAAAATGAAATCCACAATAAAGACACGCGCAAAAGATTTATGGAACTTTTTCACCACTTATGAGAAGGTATGGTTTTTCAGCATTTTGGTGCTGGCCGTGCTTTTTGCATTCTTATTTCCTGAAGAGGACGTTAATGGCATCAATGGTAGTTTGATCATGGGATTGTATTTGGCGGATACTTTTTTGAACATCCTGTGTGAGCTGCTGATTTCCAAACAAAGCAAATGGAACTTTATCGTATCTGTGTTTGTTGAACTAACTGAAATCGCTATCTGTATTGTGCTTTCGTATCGCTTTGCAACTATGGCATCTACGCTTTTCTTCTGGCTTCCGATTGATATTATCAGTTTTATTAACTGGCATAAGCATCCTGATAAACAAAAGGAAGAACTTACCGAGGTTAGAAAGCTTTCGGGTTGGATGGAAGCTCTTGTAATCACAGGTATTGTCGTCTGGACAATTGTGGTTGGTGGTTTCTTGTCTGAACTTGATATCATGACGGATTTGTTTGGTGGAAATCAGACGCTTGAAACAATCGTGTGCTATTTGGATGCTTGTGTGTCTGCTGTTGGCATTGCCAATGGTGTATTTATTCTACTTAGATATCGCGAGCAATGGATTGCTTGGTACATTTGTACTATTTTAGAAAGTGTAATCAATGTGCTTTCTGGACAGTATGTATTGTTGGTGCTGAAGTTTGGATACTTAACCAACACGACTTACGGTTACATCAAATGGACCAAGTATATTAAAGAAGCAAAACAAAAACAAATTTCGATGGGTAGGTAGAAGGCGAATTTTGATGAAGACGGTCATACATTTAAGATGTGTGGCCGTTTTTTGTGTGAAAAAGCAGGATTATGTAATGAGATAGAATTGGGACTTTTTTACTTGTCTTGATAATTCAAAATATGTATAATGGCATTGGTGTTTTGAGTTTAAGCTTAAAACGAAAGGTGGAATGATTATGAGTAATAAATATGATGTTATTGTAATAGGTGCTGGTCCAAGTGGTGTTTTCTTGGCATATGAAATGATTAAGCTTAATACAGGGAAGAAAATTTTACTTGTTGAGCAAGGAAGACGTGTGGAAGACAGAACTTGTCCAATTGAAAAAGTAAATAAATGTATGAGATGTAAACCATTCTGTAATATTACTAGCGGTTTTTCTGGAGCTGGTGCGTTTTCGGATGGTAAGCTTTTGTCATATCATTTGTCTTTATATAACGAAGGTGAAAATGATTTTTATCTTGGTGGAAATAGTGGAAGTTATATCAAAAAATATTTAAGCACACAAGAGATTAAAGATTTGCTTGCATATACTGATGATGTGTATCTTGAATTTGGGGCGGATCCTAAGCTTGAAGGAATTGAAAATAGAGAAGAGATTGTTAAACTTCAACAAAAAGCAAAGAAAGAAAATCTTGATTTGATAGACATTCCGATAAGACATTTAGGAACAGAAAAAGCTCATGAACTTTATGGAAGAATTGAAAAGTTCTTGCTTGATAATGGAATTGATATCATGTTTAATACAACAGTTGATGATTTGGTTGTTGAAAATAATGAAGTTAAAGGTGTCAAAATTAAACCTTCTGAAAAAGCTTTTGATGAAGAGTATGAAGCAGAAGCTATTTATGGAGATAAAGTTGTTTTGGGGGTTGGTAGAAAAGGTGCTGCGTGGCTTACAAAGATGTGCAATAAACATGCTATTGAACAACAAACTGGTCCTGTTGATATTGGAATTAGATATGAATTACCAGATGAGATTATGAAGGACATTAACAAATACATGTATGAAGGTAAAGTTGTTGCTAGACCGGGTCCTTTCAAAGATAAAGTTAGAACATTCTGTCAAAACCCAAGTGGATTTGTTGCAACAGAAGTTTATGATAATAATTTAACTTTAGTTAATGGACATTCATATAAAGAAAAGAAGAGTACTAATACTAACTTAGCGATATTGGTTTCTCATAACTTTGTACATCCATTTAACAAACCAATTGATTACGGTATGAATGTTGCTAAGAACTTAAACGAACTTGGTGCTGGAAATATAGTTGTTCAAAGATTAGGAGATATCTTCAGAGGTAGAAGAACTTGGGAAGAAGATTTAAAAAATAACAAAGTTGTTCCAACTTTAAAAACTGCAGTTGCAGGAGATATTACATATGCTCTTGGTTATAGAACGATGACAGACATATTAGAATTTATTAAATCTATGGATAAGTTTGTTGAAGGATTTGCGGACCCCGCAAACTTGTTATATGGACCAGAAATTAAATTCTATAGTAATGGTTTGATTCTTGATGAAACATTCCAAACAAGTATTAAGAATTTATACTCAATAGGTGATGGTGGAGGTTTGACAACAGGTCTTATGATGGCATCATGTTCTGGTGTACAACTTGCAAGAATCATTTCTAAAATGTAAATATATTTAGAACTTAAGTCCTCTTTTCGGCATAGTATGTATAAAGCATATGACGAAAGGAGGATTTTTATGATGAATTTAATTTTCTTAGCAGCATTATTTTTTGTTGTGATTTTTGCTGTTGTTTTACAACTGATAACTAGATGTCCATTCATTCCTGCCGCGATAGTAGCTCTTGTGAGTTTGATAGTATATGCTTTTCTTTCTGAAACTTTGGGCACGATATTTATAGCATGGATTATTGCATATACACTTACGGCATTACTTGCTGCGTGGTTGACCAACTTGTTTGGCAGGAATAATAGATGTAATAGTTACAATCAAAATAATAATTGTGGATGTAATAGATGCAATTTAACGGAAGGTTGTGGCTGTAATAGATGTAATTCAAATGATGGTTGCAATTCGTGTGATTGTAATGATTTTTAAAGTGAGAGGACACCGTAAGGTGTCCTTTTTAATATAGGAAGAAATTAGCAAATTAGTTGTTTATTTATTGAAAACAATGGTATATAATATATGCGTGTAATTAGATGTTAAATTAACTAAAAGGAGCATTTTTATGGAGAGATATGAAGGATTAAAAAGAATTAAATCAGATGAAGAGTATGAAGCTGCAAAAAAGAGACTTGAAGAATATTTAGTTCAATATAAATGGATTGCAGAGACGGAGTCTCCTTTAGATGACATTTTTGATTCTTTAATGGAGTGCTCTAAGATTAGAAAAATATATGAAAATGAAGAGGCTAAATCTGAAGAAGATAAAGAGCGTGAAATTGTCGACAATCAAGAAGAAATAGATAATGAACATAGAATTTTATCTTTAAAAAGACAATTTGATGAATTGAAAAATGGTACATATGTAGCCAACTTGAGAAGAAACATTACAGCGTTATTTATAACAATTGGTGAATATGAAGCTAGATTAGAAAAAGCTGAAAAGAATGTTCCAGATTCTGATGTTGTTGATGGTGTTGAAGAAAAGAAAAAAGACTATATCATAAAATGGAAAGGTAGAAGATTTAGATTCTTCTGGGCAAACTTCACAGGCTTAGTTCCTGGCGAACTTATGAATATGGATGTTGAAGATAGAAATGAAATTCCATTATTTGTTAAACAGAAATATGGTCTTATTTCTATTAATGAACCTGTTCCTGCAGAACGCCAAAAACAAAACATGGCTTTGGTTATTGCTGGGCAAAAAACAAAATTTTCAATGAAATGGTTTTCAAATCCTGTTAATGAATTTATCGCATCAAGAGGAATTACTCAAGTTAATAAATTAAAGAAGAATGAAGTTGAGGCACCTGTTGCAGAAGAAAATAGTACAACTTCAAAAGGCAGAAGAAGAAAAGGTGGCAAGAACCAAAAGAGAACAGACAGAAGTGAAAGAGAAGATTTTGGAAGAGACGAAAGATAATTTTTATAAAGGTATTAAAGTATGTGGTTTTTAATTGTTTTAATTATAGATCAATTAATAAAATATTTTGTTGTTAGTACAAAGTTAAATGTTCCTCTTATAGAAAATATTTTTAATTTAATGTATGTGAAAAATACAGGTGGAATGTATGGGATGCTTTCGAATAACAATATATTTTTTATAGTAATATCAATAGTAATACTGATTATATTGGGTTATTACATTTTTAAGAATGTGGAAAGAAAAACACCTCAATTTAAAATTTGGCAAATCATACTTGCTGGTGGTGTGAGCAATTTGATTGATAGAATTTTTAGAGGTGCGGTAGTAGATTTTATACAACTTAAATTCTTTGGTGTTTTTAATCTTTCTGATGCATGTATAGTAATAGGTGTTATATTGATTTGTGTTTTTGAATTAAAGGAGTTTTTAAAAGGTGGAAATAATAAAAAAAGTAGTAACTGAAACAGAAGATGGAATGAGAATAGATAGTGCAGTAGCTGCACTTAATGAAAATATATCTAGAACATTAGCGGGTAACTTGATTAAGGAAGGTACTATTTTGCTTGATGATAAAACGGTAAAAGTTTCAGCAAAAGTTAAAGTTGGACAAGTTATTTCAATGCCAGATGAGTATGTTGCAGAAAAAGATGAAACCATAAAAGCAGAAGACATTGATTTAGATGTTATTTATGAAGATGATGATATTGTTGTTGTAAATAAACCTAAAGATATGGTAGTACATCCTGCTACAGGTAACTGGTCAGGTACTTTAGTGAATGCAATGCTTGGTAAGTATGAGCTTTCAGATGAAAATGGAGAAGTAAGACCTGGTATTGTACACAGACTAGACAAAAATACTACTGGAGTTATGGTTGTTGCTAAAAATAATGTTTCTCATAATAAACTTGCTGAACAAATTCAAAATCGTAATTTTAAGAAAATATATTTGGCATTAGTAAGAGGCGTTGTAAAAGAAAACGAAGCGATTATAGAACTTCCAATTGGAAGACATCCTACAGATAGAAAAAAGATGGCTGTTGTAAAAGGTGGAAGAGAATCATATACAAAGTTTAAAGTGTTAGAAAGATTTAATGGTTTTACTTTATTAGAAGTAGAACTTAAGACTGGAAGAACACATCAAATTAGAGTACACATGTCACACATTGGCTATCCAATAGTTGGTGATGATGTTTATTCAAATGGTAAGAATCCTTTTGGAGCAACAAGTCAAATGCTTCATTCTTCTGTGCTTGGAATTACTCATCCAACTACAGGTGAATATATGGAGTTTAAAGCTGAGTTACCAAAAGAATTTGAAGACGCTTTAGAATTATTAAGAAAAAATTAAAATATAAAATACAAAAGATAGGAGCATGTTGCTATGAAGAGAATACTTTTTGTTTCTGCTGAAGTTGCGCCATTTGCAAAGAGTGGTGGTCTTGGTGATGTTGCAGGTTCATTACCTAAAGAACTAATTAAACTAGGCTATGACGTATCTGTAATAATGCCAAGATATAAACAAATTCAATGTAATATGGAATATGTTACAGACTTTCCTGTTTACATGCAAGGAAGAAAAGAAAATTGCATTGTAAGAGTTAATAGACAAGATGTTGATGGAAAAGAATTAAAAACTTATTTTATAGATAATATAACTTATTTTGATAGAGGCGGTATGTATTGCTATCCTGATGAAGCGGAAAGATTTGCATTCTTTGATAAAGCGGTTGTTAAGTTTATTAAGAACGATAGACCAGATATTATACATTTGAACGATTGGCAAACAGGTCCAATAGCAATGCTTCTTAGAGAAAAGAGTAGAGACATTAGTGCAAAAATTATTTATACAATTCATAACCTAGAATACAATGGTAGATTTAATCGTGGTAATTTATATCATTTCGATTTAGATGATTCATTCTTTACACCAAGTAAGTTTGAATTTTATGGAGATATAAGTTTTACTAAAGCGGGCATTATTTATTCTGATTTAGTAACAACAGTGAGTAAGACATATGCGGGTGAAATCCAAACACCTAAGTATGGTTTTGGATATGAAGGCTTATTAAGACAAAAAGCTTTGGAAGGCAAATTAGTTGGTATCGTAAATGGTATTGACTACGAAGAATATAATCCTGAAGCAGATACCGAAATCGCAAAGCATTATAATTCAAATTCAATAGAAGCAAAACTTGAAAACAAAAAAGATTTGCAAAAAGATTTAGGATTGCCACAAAAAGATGTTCCGGTATTTTCAGTAGTTTCGAGAGTTGTGTATCATAAAGGTTTTGATATTTTACTTGAAGGTATGAATGAACTTCTTGAAGAGGATATTCAATTTGTAGCTTTAGGTGTTGGCGAACAACATTATATAAATCGTATGAAATATTTGAAGGAAAAATATCCTGATAAAGTTTCTGTTAATAATTATTTTGATACAGAGCTTGCAAAGAAAATTTATGCGGGCAGCGATATGTTTTTAATGCCGTCAATGTTTGAACCATGTGGTTTATCTCAAATGATAAGTTTAAGATATGGTACAGTTCCTATAGTAAGAACAACAGGTGGTTTGAGAGATACTATAGTTGGTTATGTAGGAAATAAAGAAGAAGGTAATGGTTTTACTTTCTGGGGAAATCAAGTTGATGATTTGGTTGAGATGTCTAAAAAAGCTTTAGAAGTTTATAATAATAAAGAAGAATGGAAAGCTCTTGTAAAGAAAGCTATGGAAGAAGATTTTTCATGGGCACATTCGGCAAGAGAGTATGCCAAATTATATGAATAAATTTATAATAGATCGAGTTTAAAATAATTCCGGAAAAATAATTTTAAACTCGATAATCTATATAAACCATAAGCCTAGCTAGAAGCTTATGGAAAAGTAAAGTCTATAAAATATTTTATGAAGTCTTTTATTATTATGTGAAAAAATTATTTTATAATTCATAAATTTAAAAATGTTAGGGGAAAAACTATGGAAGTAAGATTGCAAAAGTTTATGGCAGAATGCGGAGTTGCATCAAGAAGAAAAAGTGAAGAATTAATTTTAGATAGAAAAGTTAAAGTTAATGGTAAAGTTGTTAGCGAACTTGGAACTAAAATTGACACAGAGAAAGATGTGATAGAAGTTAATGGTAAAATCGTATCTTCTGAAAAGAAAGTGTACATACTTTTGAATAAACCGGTTGGATATGTTACTACAATGAGTGATGAAAAAGAACGTCCAACAGTTATGGAATTATTAGAAGGTGTAAAAGAAAAAGTTGTACCTGTAGGAAGATTAGACATGTTCACATCAGGATTATTACTTTTTTCTAATGATGGTGAATTTGTAAATAAAGTTACGCACCCAAAACATGAAACAACAAAAACATATATAGTAAAGACAAGAGGAGTTCCAAAAGAATCTGATTTAGAAAAATTAAGAAGAGGTGTAAAGATAGAAACATATATTACATCACCTGCAAAAGTAGAACTTCTTATGAAAGATAATACAAACAATATCGCAAGAATTTGGATTCAAATTCACGAAGGTAGAAATAGACAAGTTAGAAAAATGTGTGAAGCAATTGGTCTTTCAGTAATTGCATTAAAAAGAGAAGGCGTAGGTAAACTAAATTGTGAAGGTGTTGAAAGAGGCAAGTGGAGATACCTTACAGAGCAAGAAGTTAAAGATATTATGGAGAATAATATGTAAAACGAGGTGAAGAGATGAGCGAGATGAGCCAATTTGAAGCTTGCGAGTATTCGATTGAAGATTTAGAACAATTTAGAGACGAAAATGGTTTCATTGATTTGACAAAAGCAGGAGTTTCTTTTCAAAAAGGTTCAAGAGAAATAATTCGGAAATGAGAACAGAGATAAAAACTGGGTAGATTTTAATGGTAAGAAAGCTTTGATAAAAGGTGAAGCTTTTATGGGTGACAGCAGAAACTATGGCCTTTATGCAGAGCTTATTGCTGAAGAATTTGCAAAACAAAAGGGAATTCCAACAGCACACTATGATTTAGTTAAATTCATAAATGAAGATGGCGAGTTGACATATGGTGTTTTATCTGAATCGGTTGTTGATCTTGAAAAAGGTGAAGTGTTAAGAAGCTTGCGAAGCTTTATTGGTGAAGAAGATGACAATGGATTTGGTGAAGGGTATGATGATATCACGAGTTTAGATTATGTTTTAGATACTCTTCCTGACGCTCTTTATGCGAATGGATATGATGATGAGCAAGTAGGAAAAATCTTAACAGATTTGCAAAAGCGATTGATAGATCATACTGAAATGTTACATGAAGATAATCATATTGAAAATATAGCTTTTATCGAGTACATAGAGGATGGAAAAAAGAAAATTAGACTTGCTCCAAATTTCGATTGTGAGGCCACATTTTTATTAGACAGTGATGAAGAATTATTAAAACGATTATTGGAAGATTACGTTGGCTTTAAGCAAAGAGTTAATATGGCGCACCCTAGAATAGGAACGGTAGTAGCTAGAAGTGTGCGGAGGTCACAATTCTTTATGGAAAGATACATTAGTCGAGCTTTGTTATGATGAAACTGTTCGAGAATATTATGAGCAACATAAAGATTCATATGTGGATATGGATTTAGTTTTTGAGGCGGTTGAGAAAAGAATTGGAGCTCCATTACCAGAAGCTGTGAAAATTGCTTCTCGAAGTGCATATTCTATAAGAAAAGAAGAAATGGCAAAGGTAATAGAGCGAGAAGATAAGGTTCAAGCCAAAGGTGGTCCTGATTTTGATGTAGGAGCAATGTTGGCAAGTATGATTGGAAATAGACCGGGGGTTGGCACAAGTCAAGTAAGGACAGCGAGTACCTTCTTGGATAGGGATGTCCAGCGAGGAATTGAAAGAAATGAGCCTAAAAAGGGTGAAGAAATAGAGTGAATAGATTAGATGAAAGTACATATTATTTGACATAATTTGGTGAAATGTATTGAAAAATTTACAAAATATGGTATAATAGTACTGAATCGAAAATCTTTTATCAAAAAAACAAAGGGGTGTTTTGTTTTGAAATATCAAGTTTTCTATAAAGAAAAACAGATTGGACTTCTGGAAGTGAATGAACAAGGAAAGCACAGGTACACGGTAAACAGCGAAGCTGTACAAGAAGTAAAAAATGAGGTGCCGTTAATTCCTGAAATGCTTGAAAGCACTGACTGGGTAGATCCGATTCCGTTCTTTAAAGAAAGGATTGATAATGGTAGTCGCTTCGATTTGACTACCATACAGTACCATACTGATTTCTTCAGAATGGTGAAAGAAAATTAAATAATGAAAAGAGGCGAGCTCCCCGAGTGGGGAGCTCTTTCTCATTGCTTGAATTTTTAAATTTGTATTTACTTTTGGGGATTTAGGGTATATAATAAACCCAGAATTTCGAAAAAACGTTGAACAAGAGGAGTAAGCAAAACTATCATTTAGAGAGGAAAAGCCACCGGGTGAAAGCTTTTCTATGCACTGGTTAGCTGAAGGTAGCTTGGAAGTTGTTTTCCTGAAGTAACAGTAGGGAAAAACGTTTAGCACGCGTTAAGTGTATTGAGGTAAAAGTAAGGTGACTTATTTTTATGAATTAAGGTGGTAACACGAGCGATTTCGTCCTTTGGTGATGAAGTCGCTTTTTTGTTTTTGTTCATAGTTTTTCGAAAAAGATATTAAGAGGTGGTAGTATGTGGCTTAATATAATTGGCTCATCGATTGCACTCGTCGGCACATGTATTGCTTTAGATGCAAGAAGATTAGTAAAAAAATATTTTAATTTTGGTGAGGAAAATAATGCGTCAATGGGATTGAAGATAGTTGGTCTTATAATTATTTTTATTGGCGGTCTTATTTTGCTTGCTGCAAATTAATTTAAATAAAAAATAAAAAGAAAAGGAATGAGTAGAAAAATGAAACTTATTGACAAAACATATGAACCAAAAGATTTCGAACAAAGAATTTATGATAATTGGATAGCGAAAAAGTATTTTGAAGCTAATAACCAAAGCGACAAAACACCATTTACTATAATGATGCCTCCTCCAAATATAACAGGTAGACTTCATATGGGACATGGTATGGATAACACTTTGCAAGATATCATTGTTAGATATAAAAGAATGCAAGGTTTTGAAACACTTTGGGTTCCAGGTGTTGACCATGCAAGTATTGCAACAGAAGCTAAAATTGTTGCTAAGATGAAAGAAGAAGGAATTACTAAAGAAGATTTAGGTAGAGAAAAATTCCTTGAAAGAGCTTGGGACTGGAAAGAAGAATATGGTGGAATCATCCTTCAACAATTAAGAAAAATGGGTGTTTCTTGCGATTGGACAAGAGAAAGCTTTACTATGGATGCAAACTTAACTCGTGCAGTTAAGAAAGTTTTCGTAGATATGTATAACAAAGGTTTAATCTACAAAGGTAAGAGAATGATTAACTGGTGCCCAGAATGTTTAACTTCTATTTCTGATGCTGAGGTTGAATACGAAGAAGAAGGCGGACATTTATGGCATATTAGATACGCTACTCCAGATGGAAAAGATGGAATTATAGTTGCCACAACAAGACCTGAAACAATGCTTGGAGATACAGCTATCGCAGTTCATCCAGATGATGAAAGATATACACATTTAGTTGGTAAGACAGTTGTTCTTCCAATTATGAATAAAGAAATTCCAATAGTTGCTGATACATATGTTGAAAAAGAATTCGGAACAGGTGCTGTTAAAATTACTCCAGCTCACGATCCTAACGACTATGAAGTTGGTCTAAGACATAACTTAGAAGTGATTACAGTATTTACTGAAGATGCACATATGACAGACATCGTTCCTAAATATGAAGGAATGGATAGATTAACTGCTAGAAAAGCAATTGTTGAAGATTTAGAAAAATTAGGAGTATTAGTAAAAACAGAAAATTATACTCACAATGTTGGTAAATGTTATCGTTGTCATGATACGGTTGAACCATGGCTTTCAAATCAATGGTTTGTAAAAATGGAAGAGCTTGCAAAACCAGCTAACGAAGCTGTTAGAAGTGGTGAAATGCAATTTGTTCCAGAAAGATTTGATAAAACATATTTCAGCTTTATGGATAACGTAAGAGATTGGTGTATTTCAAGACAATTATGGTGGGGACATAGAATTCCTGCATATTATTGTACAGAATGTGGAGAGATGGTTGTTGCTGAAGAAGATGTAACTACTTGTCCAAAATGTGGTGGAAAAATGCACCAAGATGAAGATACGTTAGATACATGGTTCAGTAGTGCGTTATGGCCATTTGCAACTTTAGGTTGGCCAGAGAAAACTCCTGACTTTGAAAAATTCTTCCCAACAGATGTACTAGTAACAGGTTACGATATTATATTCTTCTGGGTTGCAAGAATGTTATTCTCAAGTATTGAACATACTGGCAAATCTCCATTTAAACATGTTTTAATTCATGGTTTAGTAAGAGATGAATTAGGAAGAAAAATGTCTAAGTCATTGGGTAACGGAGTTGATCCACTTGATGTAATTGAAAAATATGGTGCAGACTCATTTAGATATGCATTAGTTCAAGGTGCTGCTCCAGGTAACGATACAAGATACCTTCCAGAAAAAGTTGAAGCTGGTAGAAACTTTGCTAACAAACTTTGGAATGCATCTAGATTCGCAATGATGAACATTGGAGATGAAAAGATTTCTTGCGATGAATCAAAACTTGCTATTGAAGATAAATGGATTATTGGAAAAGCAAATCAAGCTGTTAAAGAAGTTACTGAATGCATGGAAAGATATGATTTTGGTATAGCAATTCAAAAGATTATGGACTTTACTCGTGATGAACTTTGTGATTGGTATATTGAAATGATTAAACCAAGACTTTATGATATGACAAGTGCAACAAGGGCAGAGGCTTTATATACATTAAATGAAGTTTTAAGAATTGCATTAAAAATGTTACATCCATTTATGCCATTTATCACAGAAGAAATTTATATGAACCTTCAACATAATGATGAAAGTATTATGATTTCTGAATGGCCTAAGTATGAGGTAGCTAAAGAATATAAAGCTGAACAAGAAGAAATCGAATTAGTTAAAGAAATTATTAAAGGAGTTCGTAACATTCGTGCTAATATGAATGTTGTACCTTCAAGAAAAGCTAGTTTAATATTTGTAACAGAAAATTCAAAAGCTATCGAAGAAGGGCATGACTTCATTGAAAAGTTAGCATCAGCAGATAAGATAACAATTCAAACTTCTAAAGAAGGAATTCCTGCGAATGCAATTTCACTTGCAGTTCCTGGAGTTGAAATCTTTATCCCATTCGATGAGTTAGTTGATATTGCTCAAGAAATCGAAAGACTTGAAAAAGAAAAATTAACTTATGAAAATGAAATTAAGAGAGTTGACAAGATGCTTTCTAACGAAGGTTTCGTAGCTAAAGCTCCTGCAGCAAAGATTGAGGAAGAAAAAAATAAGAAAATTAAATATGAAGAACTATTAAATAAAACAATCGAAAGAATTGAAAGTTTGAAAAAATAGTAAAATGAAAAAGACTTACTTGTGAAAAGTAAGTCTTTTTTTATTGCATAAAAAATGCCGGCATGCGCCGGCGGATTTGTGGACCTCATCGATTATTAGAAGATTGCTTTTAGGATGAGGTAGAGAATCAACGCGCCAAGAATAACTCGGCCCCACTGGTTGATCTCATAGAGCACGCGGCGAATTCTCGCAGCGGCATCAGGATTCCGCAGTTCCAAAAGGTTTAATGCGGAGTTTGCACCGTTTCTGATAGAGCGCAGCATCCAGCGAACGATACCTAAAACGATAGCAAAGAAGACGATTATAATTACCAGTACAGTCAGCTTGGTAACCTCCCTTCTGTGATGAGATATGGGTTTTTGCTACCAACAATTATAGCATAAAAAGTGCTATTCATCAATAAATTTACATAATTTTCGCGAGTAGGGTACGTCCCTTGTAATGAAAATTTTTCATTACAAGGGCTGTCCCTCACTCGTGAAAATTTGATGCGGGGCGGGGTGAAATTTGTCGAATTCGTATGCTAGAATTCGGCAGTTTTTTTATTTTGTTTTAGATATTATGTGTATAAATTTTACAAAGGAGGAAATAATAAATGGTTATTGATTATGATAAGGCAACTAACAATTTAACTATTGGGTTTGACGGTGAGATAGATCATCATTCCTGTAATGAAATTGCAGTACTTTCAGATGATGCGATAAGAAAGTATTTACCTCAAAGAGTGGTGTTTGATTTTAAAAATGTTAGGTTTATGGATAGTGCGGGCATTGGGATGATTATAGGTAGATATAAACAGTTGTTGAGATTTGGAGGAAAGGCTGAAATGAAAAATATAAATAATGAAATTAAAAGGATATTTAGCATGGTTGGAATTTTTAAGATAATTCCGTTAGTAGACTAACTATTTTTGAAGGGAGATTTGAAAATGGAAAACGAAATGAAATTAGAATTTAAAAGTAAATCTTGCAATGAAGCTTTTGCAAGAATAACGGTTGCTGCTTTTGCGTCGCAACTTGATCCTACTATTGAAGAAATCTCAGATATTAAAACTGCAGTTTCTGAGGCGGTTACAAATAGTATTATTCATGGATATGAAAATCAAGAAGGGAATATACATATTATTTGTAAAATAGAAGGACAAGTTTTAAACGTTGAAGTTATTGATTATGGAAAAGGAATAGAAAATTTAGAAATAGCAAAGCAACCCTTATATACAACTAAACCTGAGCTAGATAGATCGGGTATGGGTTTTACTATTATGGAAAACTTTATGGACAAGTTTGAAGTTGAATCAATTGTGGGTATGGGAACAAAAGTTAAGATGCAAAAGACTATTGTGCGCAAGGAGGAAGTATGAATAAAGAATTAATCTTGCGAGCACAAACTGGAGATGAGGGAGCACTAAATGAATTGATTGAAAATAATGCAGGATTAGTTTGGAATGTAGTCAGAAGATTTAGTAATAGAGGGTATGAGTTAGAGGATTTGTATCAGCTTGGATGCATGGGCTTTGTAAAAGCAATCAAAAAATTTGATTTAAGTTTTGGTACGGAGCTTTCAACATATGCTGTTGCAATGATAATTGGAGAAATAAAAAGATTTTTAAGAGATGATGGAATGATTAAAGTGAGTCGTAGCTTGAAAGAACTTGCTGCAAAAGTAAGAGAGTTTGAAAACAACAATGATAAAAAGTATAGCGTAGAAGAAATTGCGGAAATTTTAAAAGTAGATAAGTTTGATATTATCATGTCATTAGATGCAACTTCTTCTATAGATTCTTTAGATAGAAATATAACAGAAGATTCAGACTCTAAGTCTGTGGGTGAAGTGATTCCTGAAAATGAAACACCGTATGAAAATTTGATGGACAAGCTTATGATTAATTCAATGTTAGAAAATTTAGAAGAAAGAGAGCGAGATATTATAATATATAGATATTATAAGGATATGACTCAATCAATGGTCGCAAAGATATACGGAACTTCTCAAGTTCAGGTTTCTAGAATAGAGAAAAGAGCTTTAAGTAAAATGCGAGCTATGGTTACATAATACTTGAAAAAACGGTCGTTTCATAATATAATACTAGAAGTTAGAAAGTTAATCTTTTACGAAAAGAGAGATAATATGAATGAATTTAGTAGAGAAGAATTAATAATCGGAAAAGAAAATGTAGATAAATTGAATACTAAAAAAGTTGCTGTATTTGGTATTGGTGGAGTTGGCTCTTATGTGGTTGAGGGACTTGCTCGCGCTGGCATTCAAAACTTTGTTTTGATAGATAATGACGTGGTGGCAGAATCTAATATCAATAGACAGCTTATTGCATTACATAGCACAATTGGAATGCCAAAGGTAGAAGTTGCTAAAAATAGAATTTTAGATATAAATCCAAATGCTGAAATAGAAATAAAACAAGAGTTCTATAATAAGGATACTAACAATTGGATCGATAATTCAATTGATTATATTATTGATGCTATTGATACAGTAACATCAAAACTTGATTTAATAGAACAAGCTAAAAACTTAAATATACCTATAATATCTTGTATGGGGACTGGTAATAAATTGGATGCAACAAGATTTGAAATTGTAGATATATCTAAAACTTCTGTGTGTCCACTTGCAAAAGTAATGAGAAAAGAACTAAAAAATAGAGGTATTAAAAATGTGAAAGTCCTTTATTCAAAAGAAGAACCTATAAAAGCGATTGCGGATGAAACGAATGGTAAACATGCACCGGGTAGTATTTCATTTGTTCCTTCTGTAGCTGGATTGCTTATTGCGGGAGAAGTTATTAAAGATTTGATAAAATAACGAATATATTTGATTAAAGCTTGACGAAATAAAATAGTAAGTATCCTAATAATTGAAGGTGAATTTAAATGAAACGACAATTACAAAAATATGAAGAAGTAGAACGCAGTCTTATAACTTCATATAGAAAGAAAATATGGAATAGATTTTTGGAAGCTATAAATGAATTTGAAATGATAAAGCCTGGAGATAAAATTGCAGTGTGCATTTCTGGCGGCAAAGATTCAATGATTTTAGCTAAATGTTTCCAAGAGTTGAAAGCACACGGAAATATAGATTTTGAAGTTGTATTTTTATCCATGGATCCGGGATATGCAGAAGAACATGCAGAGAAAGTTAAAGCTAATGCAGAGCTTTTAAATATTCCAGTGACTGTTTTTAGAACTCATGTGTTAGAGCACGTAGATAAAATAGAAAAACATCCGTGCTTTATTTGTGCTAAAATGCGTCGTGGACATTTATATAGAAAAGCAAAGGAATTAGGCTGTAATAAAATTGCACTTGGACATCATTTTGATGATGTTGTCGAAACTATTCTTGTTGGAATGTTTTATGGTGCTCAATATCAAACTATGATGCCGAAGGTTCTTAGTACTTATCACGAAGGAATGGAAGTTATCCGTCCGTTGTATTATGTTAGAGAACAAGATATTATTTCGTGGGGCAGGAAAAACGAATTAGAGTTTATAACTTGTGCGTGTAAAGTTACGAGAAAAGATGCTGATAATGATATGAATTCAAAGCGCGCAAAAGTAAAAGCGCTAGTAAAGGAATTAAAAGAAGATTATAAAAACATCGATGTAAATATTTTTAGAAGTGCGCAAGGTGTGAGCCTTGATACGGTTATTTCTTATAAAAAAGAAGGAGTAACACATCATTTTATGGATGATTATTACACAAGAAAAAGAAACATCGAAACTCATTATGATGAAGATTAAAAATTAAACATATTTTAGACAAACTCCTCATATATATAATGTGAGGAGTTGATTTTTTATGGAGAATATAACAAATGTTCAAAATGTGATTTTAGAAAATCGTAATAGGTTAAATATCACAGGTGTAGTAGATGTGTTGAATTTTGATGAACAGATAATTAGTATGGTTACTGAACTAGGACTTTTAGTTGTGAAAGGTACGGATTTACATTTGAATAATTATAGTTTAGACAGTACTGAACTTGGTATTGAAGGAACGATTAATTCGCTGCAATATAGTGATAAAGGAGCGAGCAAAAACAAAGAAAAATTATTAACTAAAATTTTTAAATAGGAGAATTGCATGATTCAAAATCAAGTATATGTTTTCTTGTGGAGTATTGTAACTGGTGGACTGCTGGCTCTAATTTTTGATTTCTTTAGAGCGGCGCGTAAATGCGGAAAAGATAATTTATTGATTGTTTGTTTACAAGATGTATTGTATTTAATTATTGCTGCTTTTGTTATTATAATGAGTAGTTTTATCACGAATGATGGTGATCTAAGAGGATACATGTTTTTTGGATACCTCTTAGGAGTGATTTTTTACTTACTGCTATTTAGTAGAATTATATTGAACGTATTAAGCGGAATATTTAGAATGTTACATAATATGGTTAAAGCCCTATCAGCTTTGTTAAAAAAGTTGATATCAAAAGCAAATTTCAAGAGAAATAAGTTACAAAATGAAAAAACTTGAAAAAATTAGCAGGATTTTTTTGACAAATGTCTAAATATATTAAATAGGTGGTTTATTTTACTAAGGATAAAGGATGGATAAGATGAAAGAATTTTTCAAAAAATTGCTTTCTACTTTACTTGTGACTTGTGTATTTGTGTATTTTGCATACGTTTTAATAGATCAAGAAATTCAATTACAAAGATTGAGTGAAGAGATAGAACAATATCAAGTTAAGCTTGATGAAGCTAATATGAAAACAGAAGAGCTTAAAGAGACTAAGAAAATAATAAATACAGATGAATATATTGAAAATTATGCTAGAGAAAAATTGGGTTTAGTAATGCCTTATGAGACAATTTTTGTTGATGCAAGTATATAAAAGACGTATCTTATAGTTTGAGGTAACGTCTTTTTTATTGCCTTGTAATCGCTAAAACTTGACTAATCAAGGCTTTTAAGGTAAAATGAGTCCATAGATTAAAAGATCGATAAATTATTTTTTCTATAAAAAGCTTTCGGTCCTCGAAAGTTTTATATCACCAAAATTTAAATTAATAAAGAAAGGAGAACACGGGATAAGTCTATTATTGCGTGTGTGATGAATTTATGGGGGAAGAATTAAAACAATTGTCACTTCTTAATTTGCGCGACCTTGCCAAATCAAAAGGAATGAAAAATATTAGCAAATTAAATAAAGATGAATTAATAAATGAACTTTTGAAGCTTCAAAATGATGAAAGTACTGAGAAAGCTGTTCTTAATGAGGAAACAGTAAACTTTACAGCTGAGAAGCCGATTGAATTAGAGGGTGCTAAGTTAAATAGTAAAGATGATTTTGTTGTAGAAGGTGTGCTTGAAGTTTTACCAGATGGTTTTGGATTTTTAAGAGGTGAAAACTATCTGTCTACACCAAAAGATGTATATGTATCACCTGTCCAAATCAGAAGATTTAAACTTGATACTGGAGACAAAGTAAAAGGAATTAGCAGACTTCCAAAAGAAGGCGAAAGATTTCCTGCATTAATCTATGTAAATACAGTTAATGGTGATGTGCCGGATGTAGCTATTAAACGTAAGAATTTTGATGACTTAATTCCTATATTTCCAAATAAGAGAATACATCTTGAAACTGTCCCAACAGAGTATGCTAACAGAATTATAGATTTGATGGCTCCAATAGGTTTTGGTCAAAGAGGCATGATTGTTTCACCACCTAAAGTTGGTAAGACAACGTTACTAAAAAAGGTGGCAAACAGTATAACTGCAAATCATCCTGATGTTGAATTAATAGTACTTCTTATAGATGAAAGACCAGAAGAAGTAACCGATATGAAACGTTCTATAAAAGGTGATGTTATTTATTCTACTTTTGACGAACTTCCAGAACATCACGTAAAAGTTGCTGAAATAGTTTTAGAAAGAGCCAAGAGATTGGTTGAACACAAAAAAGACGTTGTTATCTTGCTAGATAGTATTACGAGACTTGCTAGAGCATATAACCTTACAATTCCATCATCGGGTAGAACTTTGTCTGGTGGCTTTGATCCGGCTGCGTTACACAAACCAAAGAGATTTTTTGGTGCAGCCAGAAATACGGAAGATGGAGGAAGTTTAACTATTTTGGCTACTGGGTTAATTGAAACTGGTAGCAAAATGGATGAAGTAATTTTTGAAGAGTTTAAAGGCACTGGTAACATGGAATTACATTTAGATAGAAAGCTTTCTGAGAAACGTATATTCCCAGCAGTGGATATCAACAAATCAGGAACTCGTAGAGAAGAGCTATTACTTACTCAAAAAGAGTTAGAAGTTGTTTGGAAGATAAGAAAAATGCTAAACGAGGGTAACGTTGCAATGGTAACCGAAAACCTTATAAAATTAGTAACTTCAACTAAAACAAATGAGGAGCTTCTTGCTAAGTTCAAGATTGACAAATAGGTCTTTTAGGATATATAATGTAAGCGGTAGTAAACATAATTCTTTCGAGAATACCGTATAATGGAGGTAGAGAAATGGTTCGAAAAATCGAAAGTTTGACCCGTCAACAGATTTTTACAATCGCAAGCAGCTATTCACGGTCACCTGATGAAGTCTCGGCAGAGCACTACTGCAAGTTCTATGACATCAGCGAAGCAGTTTTCTATCGCTGTCTGGAAAAAGCAGTACAGGAGAGTATGGTTTCTGAAGAAGTGGCATGCTTGATTGCATCCAAAGCGGCCAGAAACGGCGAAAGGCACGGAGGAGAAGGAGCTCGCATTAATTCTTTGCGGCACTACCAAGCTCTGATTGATTCCCGCCCGACGTTTTGTTTCAACAAGCGAGACCAGAAAAGGTATGCAGAAATGTATGCAAAATCCGAGTATGGTTTCAAGGAATTCTGTAGAAGGAATTACATTCCTTTCAGAGTTCTGCAAACAGCGTTAGTGAATGCTATTCAAAGCTGTCAAATCGATGATGAGTGCGTTGAACGGATTTATCAGAAGTCCAAAGCCAGTCATGGCGATGAATCATCTGGCAGATTCTTCGATGGCCTCAAAGAAGCAAGAAGGCTGACTGCAGAGGCGAAGAAAACACATGCACGCGACTTGCGGAGAGCAAGAGCAGCACGCAAAAAGGCAGAAAAGGCGAAAGCTGAAAACGATGCTAAACTTGCTGAAGAGCAGAAGCGGTACATTCAACAAACCCTGGAAGATTATGGAATTCCTGATGAACTCGATGAGCAGAGAGCATCTCTCGGAATCACCGAAGATTTTGACGAATCTGAAGCCCTTGGTACTACTGAGGATGAGTAACCAAATGTGAGAATATGCGAAGTTGTTATTAGATAACGACTTCGCATATTTTAAGGTAGATAGATGTAAAAAATACCCAAGTGCGGTAAAGTGCATGAAATGAGCCTTTTTGCATATTTTGTAAATATTTATTGCAAAAGCAAATTAAATATGTTATTATATGTGGGCATGAGTTAATGTTAATAATAAATTATATATATACAAGTAGTTGGGAAGAGGTGAATTAGATGAAAGCAGGAATACATCCAGAATACAAAGAAGCTACAATTAAATGTGGTTGTGGTAACGTTATTAAAGTTGGTTCTACAAAGAGCGAGATGACAGTCGAGGTTTGCTCAAAATGTCATCCATTCTACACAGGTAACCAAAAATACCAAGCAACAGGTGGTAGAATCGAACAATTCAAAAAGAAATATGGTATCAAAGACTAATTTCTTATATGAGAAAAATGCAGGTTTTAGAACCTGCTTTTTTTGTGCCATGAAATAAAGGTTGTAAATTAAGTAAACAATATATAAAAAAATGAGAATTTGTTATATAATGTGTCTCGAGGTGACTTGAATGAGTGAAAAGAAGATGACTTCTATAGGTGGTCAAGCTGTAATTGAAGGGGTAATGATGAGGGGGCCTCATAAAATTGCAGTTGCAGTTAGAAAACCTGATGGAGAAATTATAATAGATGAAAAGCCAACACCAAAGATTGGAAAGATTGTGAAAATTCCGATTATTAGAGGTGTATATTCTTTCTTTAGTTCATTAGTTATAGGTGTGCAAGCTTTAACTTTTTCAGCTAAGTTTTTTGATGATGAAGAAGAAATGAAAAAGAGAGAAGCTGCAAAGAAAAAGGCTGAAGAAAAAAAGAATAAAAAAGAAAATAAAGATAAAGCTCAAAAAGATAAAAAGAAAGAAAATGAAAATGGTTTGTCTGATGCTGCAATTTATGTGGCTGTTGCTTTATCGTTATGTTTAAGTATAGGTATGTTTATTGTTTTACCGAATTTAGTTACTGAGTTTGTAGTGCCAAACCAAGAAGCGCATCCTATATTATATAACTTTATTGAAAGTGTAGTTAAACTTGTGATCTTTGGTGGATATATTGTTTTAATTTCTCAAATGAAAGATATTCAAAGAGTGTTTGAATATCATGGCGCAGAACACAAAACTATTTTTTGCTATGAAAATGGCGAAGAATTGACTGTTGAAAACGTAAAGAAATACAGTAGATTTCATCCAAGATGTGGAACAAGTTTCTTGTTATTTGTAATGATAGTTAGTATCCTTGTATTTTCTTTACTTGGTGTATATGAAAATGCATTAATTAATATCGGTCTTAGATTATTATTCTTACCGATTGTTGCTGGACTTTCTTATGAGATAATTAGGTTCGCGGGTAAAAGTAAAAATAAATGTGTTACTTGGCTTAATGCTCCGGGTAAGTGGTTGCAAAAATTTACTACACGTGAACCAGATGATTCTCAAATAGAGGTTGCAATAGCTTCTATGAAAGCCGTTATACCTGAAAATGGAGAAGATGATAAATGGTAAATCACATAAAAGATGTACTTAAATATGGCAAAGATATGCTTAGTAAAAATGATATTAGTACAAGAGAAGCAAGAATGCTTTTAGCTCTTGCAATGAATATTTCCTCGAATGATTTAATTAAATATACAGAATGTACTGATGGTGAATACAAAATATATCAAAGTTATATTGAAAGAAGATGTTCTGGAGAACCGTATGCATATATTGTTGGAAAAAAAGAATTTATGAAACTAGATTTTTTAGTTAATAAAAATGTTTTGATTCCAAGAGAAGATACAGAGATTTTAGTTTTAGAAGCTATTAAGCGTTGTCCAACGAAAGTATTAGATATGTGTACCGGAAGTGGCTGTATAGCTATAAGTTTAGCTAAGTATATTAATGGCGCAGAAGTAGATGCTGCTGATATTAGTAGTCCTGCACTAACAGTTGCAAAAAAGAATGCTAAGTTAAATGACGTTAGTGTGAAATTTATAAAATCGGATTTGTTTGAAAATGTAAATGACAAATATGATATGATAGTTTCTAATCCACCATATATAAGAAAAGCAGATTTAAAAGAATTACAAAAAGAAGTAAAACAAGAACCTAAAAAAGCTTTAGATGGTGGTGAAGATGGACTTGTTTTTTATGATAGAATTTTGCATGATGCCAAGAAGCATTTAAAAAAGAATGGAGTTATACTTTTTGAGATTGGTTATGATCAAGCAAAAGATGTAACGGCTCTTGCTAAAAAATATAACTATAAAAAAGTTAAAAAGATAAAAGATTTAAGCAATAACGATAGAGTAATAATTGTAGAAGGGTGATTTAAATGTCATTTTCGTCTGAATTAAAAGAAGATTTAAGTAAAGTTAATACTCGTAGTAGTGAATGCTGTAAGTTAGCAGAACTTGCTGGTTGTATGATTACCAACTGCAATGTTGTTAGATTAGGGAATAAATTTGTTATTAAGATGGTAACAGAAAGTGCATCCTCTATTAGGAGAATGTATAATGCTTTTAAAACTTTGTATGGAATTACACCTGTTACTAATATAGAAAAAGAAAAGTTGGGACAAGAAACAACAGTTTTGTACGAACTTATTATTGATAATGATGATGATTTAAAAAGAGTGTTTAGTAATGATACTTTCTTTAATATAGATGTAAATCTTAGAATTGTTATGGATGATAAGGGAACTATAAAAGAAAAAGAGTGTTGCAAAAGAGCTTTCTTAAGAGGTGTTTTTTTAGGAAGTGGTTCTATAATGGATCCTTCTTTGGGTAACCATTTAGAAATTGTTTTAAATAGTTTAGAAAACGCAAATTATATTATTTCTATTCTTGCTGAATTTGATATTATGGCTAAAATGATGAAAAGAAAAAAGAATCTTGTTATATATATAAAAGATTCTGAGACTATTGCAGATTTCCTTCGTATAGTTGGATCAAATAAAGCAACGTTATCTTTTGAACAAGCAAAAGTAGAAAAAGAATATCGTAACAATATGAACAGAAGAATAAATTGCGAAATTGCAAATATGGATAAAACAGCTATGGCGGCATCTGAACAGTTAAAAGATATAATGAAGTTGAAGGAAAAAGGAAAGTTTGGAAAACTTCCACAAAGCTTAAAACAAATTGCAAACTTAAGAATAAAATATCCAGAAGCAAGTTTAGATAAGATTGGTAGCATGTTAACACCACCACTTAGTAGATCTGGTGTGAGTCATAGGTTTAAGAAAATTAAAGAGCTAGCAAAAGAGGTTGAGTAGATGGTAGAGTCTGTATATGTTCACATTCCTTTTTGCAAACAAAAATGTTTGTATTGCGATTTTAATTCGTTTAAAGGAAAAGAAAATTTAATAGATTCTTATATGGAAGCCTTGTACAAAGAATGTGCAAGGTTTTCTTTTGATAGATTAAAAACTATTTATATTGGAGGTGGGACGCCATCTTTTATAGATAGTAAATATATAGTAAGGTTACTAACTATTTTACCAAAGGCAGAAGAAGTGACGATAGAAATGAATCCTTGCACGGTGATAAGAGAAAAGTTAGAAGACTATAAAACTGCTGGTGTGACTAGGATAAGCATGGGGCTTCAAACAACGAATGACTCTATATTAAAAGAGATTGGTAGAGTACATACGTTAGAAGATTTTGAAAAAGCATATATGCTTATAAAAGATGTTGGGTTTGAAAATATAAATGCAGACTTGATGTTTGGATTGCCAAATCAAACACTAGAAGATGTAAAAAATAGTTTGGATTATTTGATAGAAAAAAATCCAACACATATTTCATGTTATTCATTAATACTTCATAATGATATATTTAAAAACTTACCGTCAGATGAAATAGAAAGAGAAATGTATTACTTGACAAAATCAAAATTAAAAGAAGCGGGATATGAGCAATACGAGATTTCTAACTTTGCAAAAGATGGGTATGAATCAAAACACAATATGGCTTGTTGGAATCAAGAAGAATATATTGGTTTGGGTGCAGGAGCAAGTTCGTATGTAGATAACATGAGGTATACAAACGAAAGAAGTATAGAAAAGTATATTGAAAAAATAAATGTAAAAGAGGATATAAGAGATATAGAAGAAGTTCAAGATGAAGATGCAAAAGTAAGAGAGTATATGATATTGAAACTTAGAACTCTTCGAGGAATTGATGTAAATTTTGCAAATGAAAAATTTGATTTGGAAAATAGATTTAAAAGAGAACTAAAAAAATTAATCAATCAAGACTTACTAAAAATAGAAAATGGATATTTAAGATTAACTGAAAAAGGATTAGACTTTGCTAATATAGTATGGGAAGAATTTATCTAAAAAAGAGTAGCGTTAAAGTAACGCTACTCTTTTTGCATGTGAGTGAATAATTATGAAAGTTGCATGATTTTTTGCATAAGTTCTAAACCTTCATCGCCTTTGTAATAAGACAATACAGCCTCGATTTTTTCGGCCTTAGTAGAAACCTTTGCACCTTGTCTAATTAACAGATCTTTCATCGGAATATTTTCATTATGAATTGCGATGTCGAGTGGAGTAATAGCATGATGCGTCTTGAGATATCCGCTGTATGTGCGTGCCTTTGCATTGATGTCAGCGTTATACTTGATGAGTAAACGAACTGTATAAATATCATCAAGAGCTACTGCAGTATGAATAGGTGTTGCTCCAGCAATACGTACATCAGGATCTGCACCTCTTTCTAAGAAGAGCTCTATAAGATCATGTTTCTTAATTTTGAGTGCGTTGATGAACGGATTTTGACAAGTGTCAACGGTATCTTCTAATGGTGCTCCAGAATCTAAAAGCAGTTGCACAACTTTGATTCCTTCTTTATGTTTTTCACAAGCGCCGACGGCATCTTGCAAGTCACTAGAAAATAGAACGCCGGGTCCAAATTGAATTTTGGCACCGTGGTCGATGAAGTATTTGGCATAATCATAACTACCATGATAACAGGCGTACTTTAACGGAGTATAGCCCGCGGCACTTGCAAGGTTGATATCGTAACCATGATTGATGAACCAATCGGCTGTTTCAAAGGTTAATGTACCGGGTTCGGACATCAGGGATACCAAGATAGGTTTTTTATACATACCTTCTTGCATATTGATATCGAGACCGGCATCTAAACAAATTTGACAAAGTTTTAAATTCGACAGCTCAGCAGCTCGCTGAAAGAAAAGATATTGCTCACCATAGCCCATGTTTTGAATTAAGGCTATTAATTCCTGAGATGTGATTGTTATGTCAGACATATAGCATAATCTCCTTCAAAAATATTTGCGGATAACGTACTAAACAAAATATGTGTACGCGCATTATATCATGGTTACATAATGTTTTCAATAAATATAATTGATGAAAGAGACTAAATAAAAATGCTAATAATTCGAAAAAATGCATAAAAAAAGAACCGTCTAAAACGGTTCTTTTGGCAGGGGTGGAAGGAATCGAACCCTCCTCTGGAGTTTTGGAGACTCTTATTCTACCGATGAACTACACCCCTATTTTCGCTACCACCTAAGTGTAGCATAATTATTTTCGTTTGACAACATAAAAATTAAAAAAATGTTGCATTATATATTAAGATACTATAATATATTGGTATATGTACAAGAGAGGGAAAATAGGTGATTATATGAAAACTATAGGAAAAACATACGAAGTAAAGTACACAGGATATTTAATGAATTCTGAAAATATGTTTTTACATTACGGTTATGACAATTGGTCAGACGTATCTGAAAAGAAAATGAGAAAGTTAAAATCATGCTATAAAATAGAAGTTACAGTTCCAGCAGAAACAACAGAACTTAATTTCTGTTTCAGAGCTGGTGAAAATGAATGGGATAACAATTCAGGCAACAACTGGAATTGGATTCCTAGCAAACCAGAATCTTATGAGTATGTTGAAATTGCTGATGCAACAAAAACTGCATCTGCTACAAAGGCTAAAGCTACAACAAAAGCAAGCGCATCAAAAGCTAAAACAGCTACAAAATGTGCTGCTAAAACAAAGAAATAGGATGTACCCTCAGTCTTATATAGATTTTATATAAGACTGTTTTTTTTACTAATTAAAGGAGAGTTTTATGAATAAAAAAGCACCAATGGAAATTGAAAAAAAATTTCTTATAAAGATGCCAGACTTAGAATGGATTAAAGCTAATACTAATGTTGATGTAGCTGAAATCTCACAAACATATTTAGGTATGAAAGATAATGGTTTTGGTGATCGCGTGAGAAAGATGACAATAGATGGTGAAACTAAATACTATCATACTTCTAAAAAAAGTGTTTCACATATGAGTAGAATTGAGATAGAATCTGAAATAACAGAAGATGAATATAATAATTTTCTAGCGAGACCGCATAGAGGTAATACTTTACTAAAGACAAGATATATAGTTTACATGAATAATTTAAAATATGAGATTGATGTGTATCCTTTCTGGACAGAAACAGCAATTTTAGAAATAGAATTAAGTTCAGAAAATCAAAGATACGAGATTCCAGATTTTATAGAAGTTATTGGTGATGTAACAGGAAATAAGGATTATTCAAACAATTCACTAAGTAACAAATATAAAGTGGATGAGAAATAATACTGTAAGGAGAGATAGCTATGGCAAATGGATTAAAAAGAGAAGATTATTTATCTTGGGATGAGTATTTTATGGCAATTGCAAAACTTTCTGCGATGAGAAGTAAAGACCCATCTACACAAGTTGGGGCATGTGTTGTTGGAGATGACAACAGAATTTTATCTGTAGGATACAATGGGGCTCCTAATGGTTTTGAAGATGATGAATTTCCATGGCAAAGAACGGGAGATCCAAAAGAAACAAAGTATTTTCATGTATGTCATGCGGAGATGAACAGTATTTTAAATTATAGAGGGAGTACTAAGGAATTAGAAAATGCTAGAATATATGTAGACTTATTTCCTTGTAATGAATGCGCAAAAATAATAATACAATCAGGAATTAAAGAAGTTATATACTTAAGTGATAAATATGCAGATACAGATTCTGTAATTGTTTCAAAAAGATTATTTGATAAATGTGGGGTAAAATATAAGCATTTGGGTTCGAATAATCACCCAAATATAAGTATTAAATTAGATTAATAACGGTCTTAAAAGCGCCAAGAATAAGCATCTTGGCGCTTTTTTTATGTTTTTTGAACGGCTAGTCAAAAATTACCCAAATATTGACAAAATTGTACATCCATATTATAATTAGTACGCTTGTACTAATATTAGTACTAGTACATAAAGGAGGTTAAGGATAGTGCGTTTTATTCGTTATAAAAAAACAACAAGAGAGAAAATAAAAGAGGCTACATTTGATATGTTGGCTGAAAAAGGATACAAAGATCTTACTATGCGTGATATCGCAAAGCGTGCGGGAGCGGCAGTAGGACAATTGACGTATTATTATAGAACTAAAGAAACTTTGGTGCATACTGTCTTAGAGGAAATCTTAACAGGACTTGCTGCTGAGCTGAAAGCTAAAGTGTCTAAAAGTTCAAATAAAATAAAATCTCTTCTTGAGTACTATAACGATTGCTGTGAACAAGAACCAGAACTTGCAAAAGTATTACTTAACTTTATGACAGAATCTTTATGGAATAACGATATAAAGGAAATTCTTACTCACTATACGGTAGATGTTACTAAATTAATTGAAAATATTTATTTAGAACAAGGTTTAGAACAAGGGGAAGCAATTATAAAAGCTAATTTTATGATGTCTTCAATTTCTGGAATAATGGCTCATCAAATATTAAAAGGTGAACCATTAAGCAAACATGGTGAGTATCAAAAAATATTATTGAGTATTTAAGAGTGCCTATGGAAAAAGAAAAGATTAGATATTATGAAACCGAGCAAGATGATTTTACTAATAACGAAAATTTAAAATTAAAAGTTATTGATGAAAATTATCGATATATAGATAAAAATATATGTTGGAAAATCATTTCTTGGATTGTTTATAGATTAATAATGAAACCATTATCTTATTTGTATACGAAAATAAAATTTGATTTAGAAATTGTTAATAAGAACGATTTGAAGAAAGCCAAGAATGAAGGTGCATTCTTATATTTGAATCATACCCAAACTGTTGCGGATGCGTATATTCCGAATGCTATAGCTATGCACAAAAAAATATATGTAGTTGTTCATCCTGACAATGTGTCAATGCCGTTCTTGGGGAAAGTCGCAGAACTTTCAAATGGTTTGCCAACACCATCAAACGTGGGGGCTTCTAAAAATTTTATGAAAGCAATTTCAAAATGTATTGATAATAAAAATTGGGTTGCTATATATCCAGAAGCTCATGTGTGGGATTATTACACTAAAATAAGAGATTTCAAAGAAGAGTCTTTTAGATATCCTGCTAAATTAAATGCTCCGGTATATGCAATTACTACAACATATAGAAAAAGAGAAAATAGAAATCCTAAAATTGTGGCATATGTAGACGGACCTTTTTATACAGATCAAAATAAAACTTATGCAGAACAAAAGATAGAATTAAAAAATAAAGTTTATGATGCTATGACTGAAAGAGCAAAAACAAATAATGTCGAATATATAAAATATATTAAAAAAGGAGAGATTACATGATAAATTTGATGTTTTGTGGAAACGACAAAATTTATGATGGCTTACTAATTTCACTTTTATCAATTGTTAAGTACAATAAAGAACCACTTAATATAAATGTTATTACAGTTGATCTAAGTGATATTGATGAAAAATATACTCCAATAACAGAGGCTCACAGAAAAGAATTAGAAGAGGTTATAAAAAAAGTTAATTCTAAAAGCGAAATAAGAGTAATAGATATTTCAAAACAATTTAGGGAAGAAATGATGGAAGGCAAAAATATGAAGACTCATTATACACCTTATATTTTTCTTAGATTGTTTGCTGATAAGATAGAAGAATTACCGGACAAAATTTTATACATGGATATTGATATTGTTTGTTATGATGACATTGCTAAAATCTATAATACAGATGTTTCAAATTATGAATTTGCGGCAGCTAAAGATTATTATGGCAAATGGTTTATAGATATTAATTATATGAACTCTGGTGTGCTTTTGATGAATTTGAAAAAATTAAGAGAAACAAATGCGCTAAGCAAATGTAGACAAATGTGCTTAGATAAAAAGATGTTATTGCCAGATCAAACGGCATTAAACAAATGCTGTAAGTTTAAATTATTATTACCAAGAAAATATAACGAGCAAAAGAAAAGAACGGAAGACACTGTGGTAAGACACTTTAGTATGACAATGAAGTTTATACCATATTTTAAAACTGTAAATATTAAACCTTGGCATATAGACCAAGTGCATGATGTTTATAAAATATACGACTACGAAGATATAATTGAACAATATAAAACGATAATGAGGAGTAATGAAAATGTTTAAAAAAGAAATTCCAATATTTTTCTCCATAGATGATAATTACGTTCCGTTTTTTACAGTTGCAGCTCATTCTATTATGGATAATGCATCTAAAGAATATAATTACAAATTTATAATTCTTAATGACGGATTAGCAAAAACATCGGAGGAAAAACTTAAAAAAATAGAAGATGAAAACTTTAAAGTTGAATTTGTAAATGTAAATGAAAAAATTAAATCTATTGAAAATGATTTGTCATTTAGATTAAGAGATTATTACACAAATTCAATTTACTACAGAATTTTTATACCATCACTATTTAAAAACTATGACAAAGCATTATACTTAGATGCTGATATAACAGTTGTTGATGATATTTCAAAATTATACTTTGAAGATATTGGAGACAATATGTTGGGCGTTATAACAGATGGTGTTGTAAATGCTGATGAAAGACTTGTAAAGTATACTAAAGAGGTTGTTGGTGCTGATGAAGGAATGTACTTCAACTCTGGTATCCTTGTAATGAATCTTAAAAAATTAAGAGAAGAAAAAATTGAAGATAAATTTGTGTATCTTTTAGGCAAATATAATTTTGATACTGTTGCGCCAGATCAAGATTACTTGAATTTCTTGTGTAAAGGAAGTTTAAAATACATACATCTTGGATGGGATAGAATGCCTGTTCCGGATGCAAATTTTGATGATAAAGATTTGCACTTAATTCATTACAACATGTTCCAAAAACCATGGAAATATGATAATGTAATGTACGAAGAATATTTTTGGAAGTATGCAAAAAAGACAGAATATTATGATGATTTAATGAAAATACGTACAGAATATTCTGACGAACAAAAGAAAAAAGATGCTACTGCAGCTGAAGAAATGGTGCAACATGCATTAAAAATAATCGACGATAGAAAATCGTTTGCACATGTAGTTGATACAAAAACTTTAGGCGGATTTTCTATCAAATAAAGGATTTATGTGTATGAAGAAAAATGAATCAAGATTAAAAGTAATTTCAAATATAGAGAAAGCTATTAAGGAAAATAATTATAATAAAAAAGTTGAAGAAGGCGATCCAATAGTGACTCCGGCGGATCGTGAAAAATATATTGTTAATTTTGATATTTTAAGAAAAAAAGCAACCAACAGAAAGCAAGCACAACTTGCAGCAAAATTTGCTGATATGGCTACTAAACAAGAAAATGCAGATACAGAAATTATTGGACTAGAAAATATCAAAGATTTAGAAACGGGAATTATTACGTCTAATCATTTTAATAAAGTTGATAGTACTGTTGTAAGACATGTGCTACACAAAATTAAATCTAAGAAGAAGTTGTATATTATTATTCAAGAAGCAAATGTTTTAAATGAAGGTCAAGTTGGTTTCTTGTTTAAGCATTGCTATACAATTCCTGTAAGTACAAATTATGATTATATGATTAATAATTTCACACCTTCTATTGAAAAAATCTTTAAAAATAAGGACTTTGTATTAATATATCCAGAACAAGAAATGTGGTTTAATTACAGAAGACCAAGACCTATGAAAATTGGAGCATATCACTATGCCTGCAAATATAACGTTCCAATAATTCCTTGTTTTGTAGAAATAAGAAACAAAGAAGAAATAGATGATGAAGGTTTTGCAAAGTTAAAATATGTTATGCATATTATGAAGCCGATATATCCAGATTTAACAAAGAATTTTAAGCAAAGAAAATATGATATGCAAAAGCAAGATTATGAACTTAAAATTGCAAAATATGAAGAAGTATATGGCAGAAAATATGATGCACCTTTCTGTGTTGAAGATGATATTGCTGGATGGGTTGAAGAGGAACAGGAGGCTTAGTAATGAGAGTATTGGAATTTAAAATGGAAAGAGCAGGGCTTGTAAAAGTTGGAGATGTAGTACAAGTTACAGAAGGATCACTTCCTTCAAGCTGGTATTATATGATTGAGCCGGCAGTTGCAATGTCTGCAAATATTCCTCTATTTGAACGTTTAAAATCAAAAGAGGGAAAAATCATTGACATTAGAGAAAGCGATGATGTTGGATTCTATTTATCGGTTGAATTTGATGAATAAAAAATAGACGGTTGAATATGTTTGTTTCAACCGTCTTGTTTTATACATTGAAGCATATAAAAATTATTTGATTTTTAAATGGCGAAATTGCTTGAAATGGGCACAAATATTGACTTTTAGACAAAAATATGATATTTATATGGGTATAAAAATTTTAATTACAGGAGGTTTATATGAAAATTTATAACACACTAACGCGTCAATTAGACACATTTGTCCCAAACGAAGAGAAAAAGGTGAAGTTGTACACATGTGGACCTACTGTGTATCATTTTGCTCACATTGGTAACTTACGTAGTTATATACATGAAGATATACTTGAAAAGTATTTGAGATATAGTGGATATGATGTGGACAGAGCAATGAATATTACAGATGTTGGCCATTTGACAAGTGACGGAGACGAAGGCGATGATAAAATGGTTAACAGTGCAAAGAAAGAACAAAAAACAGTTTTGGACATTGCGAGATTTTACACAGATGCGTTTTTTGAAGATTGCGAAAAATTAAACATTAGAAAACCAGATACAATTGTTCCTGCAACTACTCAAATTGATAATTATATAAAAATGATTACTAAACTTTTTGAAGATGGCTATGCTTACATGGCTGGTGGAAATGTTTATTTTGATACAAGCAAATTAGAAAATTATTACGTTCTTAATAATAATAACGAACGTGATATGATTATTGGTGCACGTGAAGATGTAACGGCTGATGAAAATAAGAAAAATAAATCAGACTTTGTTCTTTGGTTCACTAAGTCAAAATTTGATGATCAAGAACTTAAATGGGATTCACCTTGGGGATATGGTTATCCAGGATGGCATATTGAATGCTCTGCGATTTCAATTAATCATTTAGGAGAATATCTAGATATACATTGCGGTGGTGTTGATAATATTTTTCCACATCACACAAACGAAATCGCACAAAGCGAAGCTTACTTAGGACACAAATGGTGTAATTATTGGTTCCATGTACAACACTTAAACATGGGTTCTGAAAAAATGAGTAAGAGTAAAGGCGGAATTCTTACAGTAAATACACTTATTGAAAATGGTTATGAACCACTAGCATATCGTTATTTTGTATTATCAAGCCATTATAGAAAATCATTGGAATTTAGTTATGATAATCTTGCTGGTGCACAAAATGCTTACCAAAAACTAAAAGGTAGAATTGCTAAATTAAGCAAGGAAGAAATGCCTTTAAGTGAGGAAGAATATAATAAATTTAAAGCTCAATTTGCCGAGGCTATGGACGATGATTTTAATACTTCACTTGCAATTACAACAATTTATGATTTGATGAAATCTGAAGCAAATGATTATACTAAACGTAGATTGATTGATGAGTTTGATACAGTTTTATCGCTTGATCTTACTAAAGAAGTTGAAGCGGCTACTGTTGAAAATGAAGCAGAGATTTTAGCTTTGATTGAGGAGCGTAATGAAGCAAAGAAAGCAAAAAACTATGCGAGAGCTGATGAAATTAGAAATGGATTATTAGAAAAAGGTATTAGACTTATTGATACAAAGGAAGGTACAAATTACGAATTGGTAAAATAAGGATATTGATAAAATAACAATAAAAACGACCTTCCTGACGAAGGTCGTTTTTTGTTGAAATAAAAGGAAAAAATGGATATAAATAATATGCGTTATTTATGGTTTTTTAGTATTGACTTTTATACATATTACATCTAAACTTAGTATTGTATGAAATCCATAATTAAAAGAGAGGACGATTTTGAATATGAAAAAAATAGTTATGTTATTATTAGCATTAGTAGTATGCTTTTCACTAGTTGCTTGTGGTAAAGATGAAGTTGAAGAAAACCCAAGCTTAAGTGGTGAAGTTAGCGGTGAAGTAAGTGGAGACGTTGAGACTGAAGTATCTGGCGATGTTGAAACAGATGTTTCTGGTGAAGTTATTGAAGATCCAGTTGCTGATCCTGATGAACCAGCTGTTATGCCAGACGAACCTGCAGTTATGCCTGAAGATCCAGTTGTAACTCCAGACGAACCAGTTGAAGAACCTGGCGAAGAATATGTTGATCCGATGATGACAAGTACAGCTATGAAAACATTAGTTGATAAATTAAATACAACAGCAAATGTTCAAGTTAATGCTCCATTCGATATGAAAATCGATAGAGAAGCTGCTTGGAATGATCTTGGTTTAGAAGCTGAAGTTTTTGATGCTAAAATCGTTGATTCTGTTAAGAGTGAATCTATGATGATGCCTTCAAACCATTCTTTATGTATTGTAGAAGTTAAAGCTGGTGAAGATGTTGCTTCTGTAAAAGATGCAATTTTCAAAAATGCTAACCCAAGAAAATGGATCTGTGCAAATGCTGATAAAGTATTAGTTGTAGATAGCGGAAACATCGTTATGTTAGTAATGTCTACAGAAGAAAATTGCACAAACTTATATAACGCCTTTGCTGGTCATTTCGGTGCTGCAAATGTTGGTGCAAAATTAGAACGTCTTTTTGGTGAATAAGCCGTTTAGAAATATTAAATAAAGTTAAACGAAAGGTCACTTTTTACAAGTGACCTTTTTAAGTAATGTGCGTAAGGAGGAAAGAAATGTTATTTTCTAGCATTCCGTTTTTATATTATTTTTTACCAATTGTGATAGGATTGTATTTTATAGTACCTTTTAAAGTAAAGAATTATGTACTATTGATAGCAAGTTTATTATTTTACTTTTGGGGAGAAAAAGCATACACGATAATAATGGTGTTAACATCATTATCTGGATGGTTACATGGAATATTTATTGAAAAGTATAGAGGTAAAATTGGTTCAAAAATCGCTCTTATATCATCATTAGTGTTTGGGTTTGCGGGGCTTGTAGTTTTTAAATATGCAGACTTTTTATTAACTAATGTGAATGGGATTTTTGGAACGGATATTCCACTATTGAAACTAGCGTTACCAATAGGTATTAGTTTCTATACTTTCCAAATATTAAGTTACAACATCGACCTTTATAGAGGAAATGCAAAACTTCAAAAAAATCCATTTACATTTATGACATACGTTACATTGTTCCCACAACTTATTGCGGGTCCTATTGTTAGATATGTTGATGTTGAAAAAGAGTTGGGAGAAAGAAATCATTCCTTAGAAATGGTTTCTGAAGGAATTGGTAGATTTATAATGGGTCTATCAAAGAAAGTTTTGCTTGCAGATACATTAGCAGCATTTTGCAATTTGGCTAAAACTTCTACTAATATGTCAGTTCTATTTATGTGGGCTTACGCAATTGCATATGCGCTTCATATATACTTTGACTTTTCTGGTTATAGTGACATGGCGATTGGTCTTGGAAAAATGTTTGGGTTTAAGTTCTTAGAAAACTTTGATTATCCATACATTTCAAAAAGTATAACTGAATTTTGGAGAAGATGGCACATGTCGTTGGGCTCTTGGTTTAGAGATTATATCTATATTCCGCTAGGTGGAAATAGAGTTTCTAAAATTAAATGGCTTAGAAACATCTTGGTTGTCTGGGCATTTACAGGGCTTTGGCATGGTGCAAAATGGGCATTTGTAATATGGGGATTAATGTTTGCCGCATTACTTTTAATTGAAAAAGCATTTCTTAAGAAATGGCTTGAAAAATTGCCAACTATATTTTCTAGAATATACACACTTTTCTTTGTGCTAATAAGCTGGGTGATTTTTGATGCTGGAATGGAAGGTGGCATAACTGGAAATCTTACAGTTGCTATGAATAGAATTAAAGTTATGCTTGGTTTAGGTGGAGTACCTGCTGTAACTCAAGAAACTTTATATTATTTAAGAAGCTATGCTGTGATATTTATAATTGGCTTTATTGGCGCAACACCGCTTATGAAAAATTTAATATTGAAATTAAAAGAAAAAACTTTTGCAAGAAAAGTTATCAATCTTTTAACTCCAATTACGTATGTAGTATTACTTTTAGTAGTTACAGCCTTTTTAATAGATGGTTCGTTTAGTCCATTTATTTATTTTAGTTTCTAGGAGGTGCAGATATGAGTGATAAGATTAAAGATATTTTAGTAGTAACCACTTTCTTCTTATTTGTGTTTGGATTCTTTGTTATAAATCTTGCAAAAACACCAGATGAAATATCTGTATCTGAAAGAAGAAAGTTACAACAGTTCCCTGAGTTTACGTACGATACTGTAATGGCAAAAACAGAAGCTGATGGTAACTTCATGAGATTTTTTGAAAAATACACACTTGACCAATTCGTATGGAGAGATGCGTTTAGAGAGTTAAAAGCCAAAGTATCTTTTGATATATTTATGAAGAAAGATAACAACAATATTTATATTGTTGATGGACAAGTGTCAAAATATTGGAACACAATGAATGAAGGGTTAGTAAAAGATGCTGCAAATAAATTTAATAAAATTTATAACAGCAAATTAAGGAATAAAGGTATGAATGTTTATTATTCTTTAATTCCAGATAAGAACTATTTTATTGCTGATCAAAATGGTTATCCATCTATCGATTATGATAAATTTATTTCTACAGTTAAAGATAACATGAATGCAGACATTAAATACATTGATATATTTAATGATTTAACAGTTGATGATTACTATGCAACAGATATTCACTGGAGACAAGAAAAGATTTCTAAGATTGTAGAAAAGCTTGCAAGTGCTATGGATGTTGATGTGAAAGCAGAGTATGAAGAAAAAACATTAGAACCATTTTACGGTGTTTATTATGGGCAATCAGCTTTACCAATTGAAGGCGAAAAATTAGTATACTTAACGAATGAAACTTTAGAAAATTGTAAAGTAACTGGTATGGACGGAACTACGGCAGAAATGTATGATACAAAAATTTACGATGAAGAAGATTTTAAAAATGTAGATCCATATGATATTTTCTTAGAAGGGGCAAAACCATTCTTCGTAATAGAAAATGAAGCTGCAACATCAGATAAAGAACTTATAATTTATAGAGATTCTTTCGGAAGTAGTTTGATTCCTTTGATGGTACAAGGATATAAGAAAATTACCGTTATTGACTTAAGATATGTTGCTAACATTATGATTGATCAATATAAATTAGTTGAGTATAAAGAAGGCACAGATGTATTATTCTTATACTCTACAGAAGTTTTGAATAATAGTTCTATATTGAAAGTGTTTTAAAAATGAAAGACGTTTAAGAGTTTTCCTTAAACGTCTTTTGTTTTTTTATATCTAAAATGAAATCTATATTTCTATACTTATTGTGTGTGCAATTCCTAAAATACTTTCTTGTTGTTGTGCGGTTGTTGGTGACATTAAAGCACCCGTTGCGCAAAGTAAAACTTTTTTTAGTTTTTGTGATTTTAATTGATTGTAGATATAACCACAAAATGTAGTTGCACAGCATGCACAGCCAGAACCGCCAGAATGAGTATCTTGAGTTTCGCCATCAAATATTAAACAACCACAATCTTCATAATTGCTATCTAAGTTGTATCCTTGAGTTTTGATTAATTCTTTTACTATTTTCTTTCCGATTTTTCCTAAATCACCAGTGAAGATGTAATCGTAATATTCTGGTGTTCTGCCGGTATCTTGAAAGTGTTGATACAAAGTATCTATTGCAGCAGGAGCCATTGCGGCTCCCATATTATTTGCATCTTTTATTCCCATATCGACAATTTTTCCTATTGTAGCATGCGTGATTTTTGGACCGTTTCCACCAGCTTTCAAGAGTGCTGCGCCAGCCCCTGTTACAGTCCACTGTGAAGTCGGCGGACGCTGAGTTCCTAGTTCTAAAGGAAATCTAAATTGCTTTTCGGCACTACAAAAATGACTAGATGTCGAGCCAATAATTGTATCGGCCATTTCTCCGTCAATCAGCATTGAACCCAATGCTAATGATTCTACGAAAGTGGAGCATGCACCAAATAGGCCTAAATAAGGAATTGAACGTTCTCTGATTCCAAAAGATGAAGAAACACATTGATTTAACAAATCGCCAGAAAGCAAGAAGTCAACATCTTCATTGCTCACAGGTTCTTGTCCTAAACAACCACTTATACATTCCTTGACGATTTTGCTTTCTGTTTTTTCCCAAGTTTTTTCTCCCCAGAATTCATCTTCCAAGACTAAATCAAAATATTTTCCTAAAGGACCTTCACCTTCTTTTGGACCAACTATTGAATATGTTGAAGAAATAACTGGTGGTGTGCTAAAACATACCGTTTGTTTTCCTAATTTTTTAGTAGCCATAATTACCTCCTTATGCACCAAGAGTTGTAATGTAGTAAATAAATCCTATTAAGATTGAAGTGCTAATTCCATAAACCAAAACGGGGCCTGCAACTTGAAAAAGTTTTGCTCCTACACCAAGAATTAATCCTTCGCTTTTAAATTCGATGGCAGGAGAGGCGATGGAATTTGCAAAACCAGTTATAGGAACTATAGAACCCGCTCCAGAAAATTTACCTATTTTGCTATATATATTAAAAGCGGTGAGAGCAATTCCTATAAAGATTAAAGTGATACTGGTTGCGCCAGATGCATCTGTTTTTTCTAAACCTTGCAATAGCCAGAAGTCATTAATGCCTTGACCTATTACACAAATAAAACCTCCAACACAAAAAGCTTTGATAAAATTTAGCATTGAAGGTGAGTTAGGGGAAACTTTGTCTACATAATTTTGGTAATCTTTTTTTGTTTCGATTTTTTGCATGAAAACCCTCCTTATAAATCTGAAAAATATCAATATTATGTTTCCTTTTTGAACTTAAAAATATACTTTTTTTACATAAATTTTTTAAATGTCAATTATCGGTAAAAACCTTGATAAAAATGCAAAAAACATTGTCTATTATTAATCTAATATGATATTATTTATCTGTAAAAGTTTAGGTTTTTATAAGAAAATTAATATACAAATGAAAGAGTGAAAAGAGATGAAAAAATATATTTCCTTTTTGATGATTTTAATATTTTGTTTATGCGCGTCCAGTGTTTCTTTGGCAACGGATGAAAATGCACAAGCAATTTTAAATAGAAAAGTTAGCATAGTTTACAATAATGAGTTGAAAGAATTTTCAGATGTAAATGGCACGAAAGTTTATCCACTTACATATCAAGGAACTACTTATTTACCTGTAAGAGCTATAGCGTCATTATTTAGTATTCCTGTGGAATGGAATGGCGCAGAAAGAATGGTTTTATTGGGCTCTGGCGATGTTAGTTTATCTACGGTTAAGACAATACAAAATTTTATTTCTGGAGAAAATGAAGAAATCACATTACTTCTAAGCAAATCCATAAAAATTAAATATAATGGCATACTTCAAAAATTTACTGATGTAAATGGCACAGAAGTTTTTCCTTTGCTATATAAAGACACAACTTATCTTCCTGTTAGAGCAATTTCAAATATGTATGGAGCTAGTGTTGAATGGGATGAAATTAACCAAAGGATTACTTTGATTAAAGAAGACAAAATAGCAAAAATAACAGATGTAATAATTAAAGTTGCAAGTGGTACTTTGTTTGCTGAAATAAAGACAAGCGCGCCTATAGATTCTTATAAAAATTATGTACTTGCTGAAGGTGTTGTAAAAGCTGAACCATATTTGAACATGAGAGCGGAAATGAATACAAGTGCTGAGATTCTTGCTAAAATTCCAGATAAAACAACTATTGATATAACAAATGTATTAAGAGATTCTTCTGGATACATATGGTATCAAACTTCATTTGAAGGTGTTAATGGTTTTGTCTCAGCAAGTTATATAACAGTAAATTCGGCAAGAATGGTAATAGATTTAGAAGAGTCTGTTTTTGCTACAAGTACAGCAACACAAGAAATTAATTACGATATTATAAAAGCAATAAGATTTGGTGTTCAAGAAAATGATACTAATAGAATTGTTTTAGATTTAGAAAAATTACCAGAATATACGATAACTCAAAGTGCTGACAAATTAACAACATATATGGCTTTAGTTGGTGGTTTTAAAGTCCCAGAAGAAACTGCTAAGGATTATGTTTTGATTGCTTCTATAGCAGATCAAATATTTTTACCAGAGTCTGAAAGACCACAAATTAAACCAGATGATAATGTAGATGTAAATCAAAACCCAACTAAAGATGATGAATCACAAGGAAATGAAAAACAAGAATTAACAGAAGAACAAATTAAGAAGATGGCTAAGGTTACTTCAGTAACATATTCATCAACAACAGACAAAATTAAAGTAAATATTTCTGGAAGATATGACTTTGAAAAATTTATGTTGGAAAACCCAACAAGATTAGTAATAGATATATCAAATGCTTTACTACAAACTGATGGAATTGAAGAGATTACTCCAAAGAATAAGAGCATCAAAGAAATTAGATTTGCTCAAAATGAAATTGATAAAGTTAGAGTTGTTATAGAACTTAATAATGCAGTAGATTACACAATTAAAGAAAAAACTGCAGGTTTAGAAATTACAATTGAAGAACCTAAATACAGAAATGTCGAGTATAAAGAATATGACGATTATGCAGAATTAATTTTGAAGGGTGTAAAGAAAAAAGTCTTTGATACAACAGAAACAGCAAGAACTAATAAATATACAATTACATATTCATCATCTAAGTTTGATAGTGGTAAAGCTGATTTAGAAATTGATGATGATTTTATTGAAACAATTACTATTAGAACTAACAAAATAACATTAAAGGCAACAGGAAAAATGAGTTATAGTATGAAACAAGTTGGTGACGATGTTGTTGTAACTATTTCTGAAAAAGCAGACGACAAAAACAATAGTGATGGTAAATTTGTAGTTTTACTAGATGCAGGACATGGTGGATCAGATCCAGGAGCTTGCCATAATGGTGGAAGAACTCCAGAAGAACAAGAAAAAACATATACATTAGCTGTAATGTTAAAAATAAAGGAATTGTTAGATGATGAAGAGGATATAGAGATAAGGACATCAAGAACAAAAGATGTTTTTATCGATAGAGAAGGAAGAATTGATTATGTACTAGATAATGAAGACGCAGACTTGCTTGTTAGTGTTCATATCAATTCACATTCTAATAGCATTTATAATGGCACATTAGTTCTTTACTATAACAAAGCTGGTGAAAAAGAAGATTATGGAATAACAAGTAAAGAATTAGCTACACTTGTTAAAAATAATATAGTAGAAGCTACAGGATTAATGGACAAAGGTATAGTTAGCAGAAAAGACCTATGGATATTGGAACAAAATGATGCGGGTAATATTTCTGATATAACAGGTGAAGATAGACCGGTTACTAACCTTCCTGCAATACTTTGTGAGTTGTGCTTTATATCTAATGAAGAAGATTTTGCTAAACTACAAACGGAAGAATTCCAAGATGCTGCTGCTGAAGCTATATATGAAGGCATATTAGAAGCCAAAGAACAAATGGGTAAATAATAAGGAGATAGAAATGAAAGAGTTTTTAAGTTTTGCATTAAAAGGAAATGGAAAAAGATTTTATGAAAATTTAAAAGTTGTAAGTGAGAAAAACAAGAAAAGTCCAACATGGATGTTTATCGATTCAATGTTTTCAACTTTATTATTTGGTTCTGGTTATACAGATTATTTGAATTATAAGTTTTATGAAAAATCATTAAAAGAAAGATCTGAATATGTAACTATAAAATATGGTTCAGAGTTTTATCAAAAATATTCACCAAAAGATAAAGCTGTTAATCTAAGAATAAAAACTAATTTTCATAAATATTATTCAGATTATACAAGACGTCAATATTTCATACCCGAATTTGGTTTAGAGGAACTTAAAAAGTTCCTCGATGCCAACAAGGTATTTATGATCAAACCAGCTGACGGATTGGCTGGAACAGATGTTAAAAAGATGGATATTTCGCAAGTTGAAACACCAGAAAAATTTTTAGAATATTTAAAAGAAAATAATATGTTTATTGAAGAATATATTATTCAAGATGAGCGTTGGGGAAAACTTTGTCCACACAGTGTAAATACAATTAGAGCTATGACTAGAATTATAGATGGTAAGCCTGAATTGTTCTACGCTGCAGCTAGAATTGGTAATGGAAAAGCTGTTGTAGATAATTTTCATCAAGGTGGAGTTGGTGTAAGAATAGATACTGAAAAAGGAAAATTATTTGGAAATGCGGTATCAAAAGATTTAGAAGAGGTAGAAGCACATCCTGCTACAGGAGTTAAGTTTGATGGCTTTGATATTCCATATTGGGAAGAGATAAAAAAGATGGTTTGTGATGCGGCAATGGTAAATCCAGAAGTTAAAGTTGTTGGATGGGATGTTGCAATCTCAAATAAAGGTCCTCTACTAATTGAAGCTAATAGAAGACCAGGATTTGATTTAGTTCAAGTCTTAGAAAATAAAGGCACAAAATATATGCTAGAAGAAGTAAAAAAGAATTCAAAATAAGCAGTAAAAGTTGCATAAGAGGTTAGGCATAAGGGAGAAAGGAATGGTAAAAATGGAAGATAATATTTCAAAAGGACTGTTTGGTTTAAACAGAAAAGATGTAGAAAATTACATCGCTGACATGAAGAAAGATTACGAAAATGAATTGAGAAGACAAAACCAAGAATTGCTTTCTATGAAAAGTGAGAATGCAAAATTAAATGACAGACTAAATGAATTATTAAACCAAAAAAGAGAAATTGAAGAGGCAAAAAGAAATATTTCAGATGTTTTGTTTAAAGCTGAACAACAAGCTAAACAAATTGTTGAGGATGCTAAGACAAAAGCTATGGAAGAAAGACAAGAAATTGATGCGTTGATTGAAACAGAAAAAGAAAAATTAATTGACGCGAAAATTGAACTTGCAATGCTTAAAGATAAAGCAAAAGATTTGATTGCTAAATTTACAGACGATATTACGAAGCTACAATAATATTTTTGTAATAAAACTAATATGAAGTGAATATAAATGTTCTTGGGTGATTGGATGATAAACGCAAAACCATTTGTCTTTAAACAAATGCTTGAGAACATGATTTATTTTTTAATAATATTAATTATTGTTTTGTTGATTTTTTTAACTTCAGTATTTGGTGTTAGAGTTATAGAAATGAAGTTAAAAAGTGGTGACTTAAGAATTAAATACATAGAAACATCTGCTGGAAATCTGATAACAAAAATTATAGAAACAGAGTTTCCGTTATCGTCTATTAGTGAAGTTTTTGTTGCAAATGAATTAAATCAAAATGATGCGATAACTACAAATATACACACAGAATTGAAAGTGGATTTTTCGCCAATTTCAAAAACGAAATATCAATTGCCGGACAAGTATGAAATTATAATTGGCGAAAATGGTGGAGTGCAAATTGGAAATTGTAAGGTTACTAACTATAGTAAATTAAATCTGGATTTTGAAGAACTTTCAAAAACAGGAAAAATTTCTAAATTTGATAATGCAGAGTTTTTAATTTTTCATACACATGCGACAGAATGTTATAGTGGATGCAGTGATGAAGGAAGTAATTATAGAACATTAAATAAAAATATGAACATGGTTGAAGTCGGGAAAGAGCTTACTAAACAGCTTGAAGCAAGAGGTTTTGAGGTAACACATGATGAGACGTTACATGATTATCCTAATTATAATGGTTCATATCAAGCGTCGCTTCAAACGGTCCAAACCTATGCTAAAAAACATAATTATGATTTTGTATTAGATATACATCGTGATGCGTTATCTAGCAATTTAAATTATGCACCCACAATTGATATTAGTGGTGAAAAAGCTGCACAGCTAATGTTTGTTATTGGCACAGATGCGTGTGGATTAAAACATGATGAGTGGATGGAAAATTTAAAGCTTGCAGTGATGATTCAAAATAGGGCCAATGAAATGTATCCAGGATTATTTAGAAATTTAAATTTAAGTGCGTCTAGATACAATCAACATGTAAGCGATGGTGCTTTCATTATTGAAGTGGGGGCCACGGGGAATACGTTAGAAGAAGCAAAGAATGCGGTTAGTTTATTAGCGAATATAATAGATTCGTTTAATACATAGGAGGTAAAAATGTTAAAAGTAAATTTTGAAAATTCAACAATTAATGAAGAAGAAAGAAGAGTTTTTGCTGAACAATTGAAATCAGCGCATGAACAATTACACAATGGTACAGGAGAAGGTGCAGATTTTTTAGGATGGTTAAATCTTAGAATTCAAGATGATGAGTTAAATCAAATTAAAGTTGCTGCAAATAAAATAAAAGAGATTTCTGATGTGCTTATAGTAATTGGTATCGGTGGATCATATTTAGGTGCACGTGCTGTAATTGATGCATTATCAAAAAACTTTGGAGATAAAAAAGTTTTATTTGCGGGTAATAATTTAAGTGCGGATTATTTGAATGATTTAATTGATTATATAGATGATAAAAGAGTGTGCTTAAATGTAATTTCTAAATCCGGAACTACAATTGAGCCTGCTATTAGTTTTAAAATTCTTCGCGAGTATATGGAAAAGAAATATGGGGAAGATGAAGCTAAAGAAAGAATATTTGTTACAACAGATAAAGAAAGAGGTGTGTTGAAAGAAATAGCAAATCAAAAAGGATATGAAACTTTTGTTGTACCGGATGATATTGGCGGAAGATATTCTGTGTTTACAGCGGTAGGTTTATTACCAATTGCGGCAGCTGGTATAGATATCGATAAGTTACTTGCGGGTGTATATGCCGCAGAAGAAAGATTTGCTTCGTTGGAAAACAATCCTTGTTATGAATATGCTGTTGTTAGAAATGCATTATACAAACAAGGAAAGAAAATAGAATTGTTAGTTAACTATGAACCAAGATTACATTACATTAGTGAGTGGTGGAAACAATTATATGGAGAAAGTGAAGGAAAAGACTTAAAGGGCATATTTCCGGCAAGCGTAGATTATACAACAGACTTGCATTCTATGGGACAATATGTTCAAGATGGCGAAAGACACTTGTTTGAAACAGTATTGGATGTACAAGCTCCAAATAGAGATATTGTTTTAGAAGCAGATGAAAATGCAATAGATAAACTTGGATATTTAAATGGAAAAACTATGAATGAGGCAAATCATTCTGCAATGCAAGGAACAGTCATTGCACATATGAACGGTAATGTTCCAAACTTACTTCTACAAATAGATAAGCTTGATGAAGAGAATATAGGAGAGTTACTATACTTCTTTGAAAAAGCATGTGGAATAAGTGGATATATTTTAGGAGTTAATCCATTTAATCAACCGGGAGTTGAAGCATATAAGAAAGAAATGTTTAGATTGTTAGGAAAATAAATTGTAGTAAATCAACCAAAGCAAAGGAGAAACAAATGTCAAAGTATTTTAATAATGCGATAATTGGAAATTCAAAGATATTAGGTTGTTTAAATGATAAAGGTGAACTTATTAGATTATACTATCCAAGCATTGATTACTTTCAAAATATTGATCAATATAAATTTGCGCTTTTGAGAGATAGAGATGTTAGATGGTTTGATTTTGCGACTCTAAAAAGACAATATTATGACGGAAATATTTTATATACAGAATTAGATTTGGATGGTCAAGAAATTTTACAAAGAGATTATATTTTACCAAAGAAAAATATATTAGTAAGGACCCTTAAATTTCATAGAAGATCAAATTTACTTTTGTATTCGAAACTTAATTCTGATGTAAATAAAAAGGTTTCAGGAATGGTTGTGTCTAATGCTGTAATTCAGTATTGCCAAGATATGTACATGACAACTGTTTCTAATAAAGAAATATCTAAATATCAAATAAATAATTCTAGTTTAGCTTTATTAAATGGTGACTTTAATCAAGAAGATTATATTGGCATGTCAGAAGATGCGGCAGTCTTGTATTCTGACATAAATGAAATCACTTTGTATATCGCGTTTGAAAATAATTTAAAAGACACTTTAAAAACGATGGAATGGTGCAAGAAACAAGAAGAAAATTTATTGTATGAATCTACAAAAAAATATTGGGATTCATATCTTAAAAAGTTTGAAAAAAGTTTCTTGTATGACAATATAACTAAAATAAAAGAAAGAGAAATTATTAATAGGACAATCTTATTATTTGCTTTGTATATGAATCCAGAAACGGGTGCTACTCTTGCAACAGCAAATGTTGATGAAAAATTTGAAAAGTGTGGAGGTTATGGATATTGTTGGCCAAGAGATGCAATATTTATAAATAAAGCTCTAAATATTCTTGGATTAAAAAAATATACGGATAAGTTTTATAGTGTGTGGGCGCCAAAAGCGCAACTTAAATCAGGACTATTTGAACAAAGATATTTTTCAAATGGAGAACTTGCTCCTTCTTGGGGATTGCAAATAGATGAGACGGCTTCTATTCTTATAGGAATATATGAAAACAAAAAATATAAAGAACTTGAAACGATAATTGTAAAAGCAATTACGGGATTACTTAATTTTATAGATGAAGATTATATTTCTAAAGAATGTTTTGATCTTTGGGAAGAAAGAAAAGGTAAACATTTGTATTCTACAGCAAGCATTTATGATGGCTTAAAATGTGGAAGAACAATGTTAGAAGAAATTAATGCAGATAAATATGCTTCTATAATAAAGGAGATTAATAAAACATTAACTCGTATGAAAGAAGCCATTTTAGATAAATTTGTAGAAGGCAGTTATTTGAAACGTAGTGTTGATAATACTGACACTGATATATCTGCTTTGGGTGTTGTAATTCCTTATCATATTTTTGAAGCTGACGATAAGCTTGTTGAAAATACGGTTCAAAGAATTGAGAACGATTTAAAAACTCCAACTGGTGGATACATGAGATATCAATGGGATAATTATGCTGGTGGTAATGCTTGGATAATTTCTTCATTATGGCTTGCTTTGTATTACATTGAATTAGGTAACATATCAAAGGCACAAGAATTGTTTGATTGGGTAACCAATCATGCAGACAACTTAAATTTCTTACCAGAGCAAATTGACAGAAACGAACATAAAACAGCATGGGTACAACAATTATCTTGGTCTCATGCAATGTATATATTAGTAAAAGCAAAACTTGTAAAACATCAAAATGAAAATAAACAAAAGTAGTATTGAAAGGAAATTCTAATGGCAAAAAATCAAACTGTATTTGTATGTAACGTATGTGGAAACGAATCTGCTAAATGGCTTGGGAAATGTCCTGCATGTAATAGTTGGAATAGTTTCTTTGAAGAAAAAATAATAAAAGATAAAGTTACAAAAGATAGAGTGACGATGAGTTCGCAAGTTGTAAAACTCAAAAATGTAGATACAAGTGAATCGATATCTCGAGTACCGACTGGCTTTGGTGAATTAGATAGAGTACTTGGTGGAGGGTTAGTTCCAGGCTCACTTATTTTACTTGGTGGTGAACCTGGTATTGGTAAGTCTACGTTAATTTTACAAATTTGTGATAATGTTAAAATTGGTGATTCTAAAATTTTATATGTTTCTGGAGAAGAATCTGCAAGACAAATAAAGTTAAGAGCAGATAGATTAGAGATTGATAATGAAAATATAATGTTTTTGGGTGAGTCAAATATTGAATTTGTACAAACAGCTCTAGAAGAATATAAGCCAAGTTTTATGATTGTTGACTCGATTCAAACAATGTATAGCAGTGATATCCCTGCTGCGCCAGGAAGTGTGAGTCAGGTCAGAGATATTACAGCAAAGATAATGCAACTTTGCAAACAAAAAGAAATCACAACTGTAATTATTGGACATGTTACAAAAGATGGTACTATAGCTGGTCCTAGAGTGCTTGAACACATGGTTGATACAGTTTTATATCTTGAAGGCGAAAGATACTTTTCATATAGAATATTAAGAAGTGTAAAAAATAGATTTGGATCAACTAATGAAATTGGTCTTTTTGAAATGAGAAGCGAAGGAATGGTGGAAGTAGACAACCCATCAGAACTTTTGATTTCGGATAGAGAAGGAAATCCTTCTGGTTCAATTATTGTTGCGGTGCAAGAGGGAACTAGAACGATGCTTATAGAAATTCAAGCATTGACTGCACCAACAGCTTTTGGTATGCCTCGTAGAACTGGTATTGGTGTTGAATACAACAGATTAGTTTTACTAATTGCAATGCTCGAGAAAAAAGCTAATATTAGATTGTCTAATCAAGATGTATATGTAAATGTTGTTGGAGGAATGAAATTGGACGAGCCATCTGCAGATTTAGGAATTGCACTTGCTATTGTATCTAGCTCGCTTAATGTACCACTTCCAAAAGATTTAATTGCGATTGGTGAAATTGGCTTGACGGGTGAGGTTAGAGCTGTAAGTTCGATAGAAAAACGTGTTAAAGAAGCTGAAAAGTTAGGCTTCAAGACTTGCATTATTCCAGAAGCTAGTAGAAAACAGTTGAAATATAAGGGAAATATAAATATTATATCAGTAAGCAATATTGCGGAAGCAATAAAAACATGCGGTTTGAAATAGAAGTGAAAGGGGAAAGTTGTAATGAGAAAGGCGCCAGGTAGAAATTCGGAACTTATACAAATGCTAAGAATGATTGCACCAGGAACAGATCTTAGAGAAGGGTTAGAAAATATTTTGAAGGCTCGAACTGGAGCACTCATTGTAATAAGTGATTCACAACAAGTATTAGATTTAGCGGATGGCGGATTTAAAATAAACGAAGATTATTCATCAACTAAGATTTATGAACTTGCAAAAATGGATGGAGCAATCGTTTTAAGTGGTGATGGTAAAAAGATATTGTTAGCTAATACTCAATTGATTCCTGATCCAGCAATTCCTACCGTAGAGACTGGTACAAGACATAGAAGCGGTGAAAGAGTTGCAAAACAAACAAATGAATTAGTAGTAAGTATTTCTCAAAGAAGAAATATTATTACGCTTTTTAAAGGCAATATTAGATATGTAATGAAAGATAGTGCTAGAATTTTAGCTAGTGCAAATCAAGCTTTACAAACTTTAGAAAAATATAAAGGTTCTTTTGATGATATTATTTCTGCGATAAATGAGTTTGAATTTGATGATACGGTAACTTTGCAAAATGTTGTAACTGCTATTCAAAGAGCGGAGCAATGTATGAAAGTTGTTGCTGAAATAGAAAATTATGTTATTGAACTTGGTGATGAGGGCATGCTAATTGATATGCAGCTTAAAGAGCTTTCAAATCATATTGATGTAGAAGAAAAGCTATTAATTAAAGATTATTTAGTTGAACCACGTACTCCAGAAGAAATAATTGAAGAAATTTCAGGGCTTTCAAGAAAAGAAATGTTGAATTCTGGAAGAATTGCTGAAATTCTAGGCTATGATACAGAAAAAGCCTTAGATGATGTGGAACTTCCATCTAGAGGTTTCCGTCAATTGAGCAAAATTCCTAAATTGCCAACAAATCTTATCGAAAACATGAATGACGCATTAGGAGATTTTCAACATATTATTAGAGCAACCACAGATGAGCTTGATGATGTTGATGGAATTGGAGAAATTAGGGCGAAGAACATAAAACAGGGAATAAGTAGAATGCACGAGCAAGTTATATATGATTCTAAATATTACAGATAAAGAAAACATAGGCTTATATAGTACATTAGAAGGCTATATAGGTCTATATTTTTACAAAAAAACATTTAATTTACAGGTTTACAAAAAACTTTGACTTTTTCCATTATTTATGATATAATAAAACCGTGTCGTGGGGTAGTGCCGTAAGAATTAGGCCTCCTCAAGTACATATTTTGTTAAAAGTTAGGAAGTGATGCCAAATGTTTAAAGTGGGAGACAAAATCGTTTACCCAATGCATGGAGCTGGAACAATCGAATCTATTGAAGAAAGAGAGATTCTAGGCGAAAAACAAAAATATTATGTTATGAAAATGCCTGTTGGAGATATCCAAGTTATGGTTCCTACAAAAAATGCAGAATTAATAGGTGTAAGAGATGTAGTTGGTAACGATGTTGCACAAAACGTATTCGAAGTGCTTTCTGCTCAACCAACAGATATGTCTACTAACTGGAACAAAAGATACAGAGATAATCAAGAGAAAATGAAGAGTGGAGACATTTGCGAATTAGCTGACGTTGTTAGAAATTTAGCATTTAGACAAAAATCTAAAGGTTTAGCAACTGGCGAAAAGAAAATGCTAAGTAACGCAAAACAAATTTTAATTAGTGAGTTGGTTCTTGCTGAATCTATGACTAAAGAACAAGTTGAATTAATGATCAACGATAAAATAGATGCGGCATATACACATTACGTAGAACCTAGAATAGACTAGTTAGTCTGTTTAATATACATATGGAAAAAGGGTCGAAAATGACCTTTTTTTTATGCTTAAAAATGGTAGTTGCTAAAATACTTTGTTTTGTTATAATTATAATAAGACTGATATTAGGAGAGATGTTTTTTATGGCAAAAGAGCTTGTTTATGACGAAAATGGCAGAATTATAGAGGGAACATATGTTAGATACTATTCAGAAGGCATTGTAATGTCTGAAACTCCATATGAAAATGGTATGATTAATGGAGTAGAAATAGAGTATTTTTATAATGGAACAATAAGTGCTAAAAACACCTATGTTAATGGGGTTTTAGAAGGCTATTCATATATATATTACCAATCGGGCTTATTAATGGAAGAAAATCCATATAAAAATGGTAAGTTACACGGTACAAGAAGAACATATTATGATAACGGTATGCCAAAAGAGGAAGCCGATTATCAAAATGATATATTGCACGGAAAAGTTACAAGATATGCTTTAACAGGTGATATCGAAGAAGAAAGCTATTACAGAAAAGGCTCAAAGCTGGAAATTGTAATAGATGAGAACGAAGGTATCCCTATATATTTTGGAAGAAAAGAAGAGGAAGAAGAAAAACCTAAACAACAAGGTCTTTCAGAAAGTGAATTGAATAGATTATTATAAAAAATAAGTACAAGTTTTTAACTTGTACTTATTTTTGTATTGTTGTTAAACAAAGGATTTAGAGGATTTTTATCCCATTTTTTGCTCATTGACAACAGTAGATTTTAATATTAAAATAGAGTGGTAATGAAAATATATTATTTAAACATGTTTATGGGGCGTGGATACTCCCATTTGTTTTAAACGTATCCTTGATAATATATTGAACATTGAAAAGTAAATAAAGGAGGCGGACATTATTAACGAGTTAGTAGTCCCTTCAATTATTGTCTTTGTTGTAACAGTGTTCTTAGCATGTATAGTATTCTGGCTAATAGAAAAAAACAGAGTAGCCAAAGGAACTTCAAAAGTTAAACAAGCTGAAAAAGAAGCAGAAAAAATCATAGAAGATGCTAAAAAATCAGCTAACGAAACTTTGAAGGCAGCAGAAGCTGAAAAAAAAGAAAAAGTGATACTTGCAAAAGAAGAAATTCAACATGAAAAAACAGAACTTGACAAAGAAATAAAAGAGAGAAGGGCAGAAATCCAAAAACAAGAAAAGAGAATTCTTCAAAAAGAAGAAACTCTTGAAAAGAAGATTGAAAACCTTGAAAAGAAAGAAGTTCAATTAGTTGAAAAGGCAAAGAGTCTAGAAGAACAACAAGTTGAATTGGACAAGTTTAAAGAAAAACAAATTCTAGAATTGGAAAAAATATCTCAAATGTCACAAGAAGAAGCTAAGAAGCATTTGTTAGAAATGTTAAAAGAATCATTAACACATGAATCTGCATTAATGATTAAAGAACATGAAAACAAAGCTAAAGACGAAGCTAATAAGAAAGCAAAAGAGATAATCACATATGCTGTACAAAAATGTGCTGCGGATCATACATCAGAAACTACAGTTTCAGTTGTTCCACTTCCAAGTGATGATATGAAAGGTAGAATCATAGGTCGTGAGGGAAGAAACATTAAGATGTTAGAAACATTAACAGGAATTGACTTAATAATTGATGATACTCCAGAGGCTGTTATTATTTCAGGATTTGATCCAATAAGACGTGAAGTTGCTAGAATCGCTCTTGAAAATCTTGTTACAGATGGAAGAATTCATCCAGCAAGAATTGAAGAGATGGTTGAAAAAGCTAAGGAAGAACTTGAAAACATCATTAAAGAGGAAGGTGAAAACGCTTCTTTAGAAACTGGTGTTATCGGTTTACATCCAGACGTTATTAAGTTAATTGGTAAGCTAAAATATAGAACAAGTTATGGACAAAACGTTCTTAACCATTCTATTGAAGTTTCACAACTTGCAGGAATTATGGCCGAAGAACTTGGCTTTGATGCAAAGCTTGCTAAAAGAGCCGGTTTGCTTCATGATATAGGTAAATCTATAGACCATGAAATGGAGGGTACACATGTTGAAATTGGTGTCGATATTCTTAAAAAATATAAAGAAAATGATGCTGTTATCAACGCCGTACAAGCGCATCATGGAGATGTAGAACCTAAGACTATGGAAGCTGTACTTGTTCAAGCGGCAGATGCTATTTCTGCATCAAGACCTGGAGCAAGAAGAGAAACATTAGAAGCTTACATTAAGAGATTAGAAAATCTAGAAAAAATTGCTGATTCATTCGATGGTGTTGAAAAATCGTTTGCAATTCAAGCTGGTAGAGAAATTAGAATTATCGTTAAACCAGAAAGTGTTGATGATGACAAGATGGTTATCATGGCAAGAGATGTTGCAAAACGTATAGAAGATGAAATGGATTATCCAGGACAAATCAAAGTAAACATCGTAAGAGAAACAAGAGCTATTGAATATGCAAAATAAAAAAAGACGCGAAAGCGTCTTTTTTATTTGTGTCAATTTAAGGTTAAACAAAAGTAAATTAATTAACTGGTAGATGCATAATTTGCAAAATTTTGAGGTGGACATTTTGTTGAAATAAGGGCGTTAGTGTGATAATATAACTACAGATTAGGAGGCTAAAAATATGAATGTTTTAGTAATTGGAGATATAGTTGGAAAAGTTGGCGTTGAAGCTGTAAAAAAGAACATCGCCAATTTGAAAGAAAAATATAATATAGATTTTACTATCGTAAATGGAGAGAATTCGGCTGAAGGTATGGGTATTACTAAAAAGATAGCAGATACTTTATATGAAGTTGGTACAGATGTTATCACAATGGGAAATCATACTTGGGGCAAAAAAGATATATTTTCATTTATAGATGAAGAACCGCGACTTATTCGTCCGCTTAATTATGCAGAAGGATTACCAGGAAAAGGCGTATATGTTACTACAATCGGTATGAATAAAATTGCTGTTATAGATTTAATTGGAAGAGTAAATGTTGGAGGAAGTTTTGATTCACCATTTGAAGTTGCATCAAAAGAAATTGATAAACTAAAAAGAGAAGGTGTAAACATTATAATAGTAGAAATACATGCAGAAGCAACTGCTGAAAAAGTTGCACTTGGCTATTATTTAAGAGATAAAGCTACTATTGTTTATGGAACACATACTCATATTCAAACGGCAGATGAAAAAATTCTTGAAACAGGATTAGGATATATAACTGATGTTGGAATGACAGGTCCAAAGAATTCTATAATTGGTATGGATCCGGACGCTGCATTAAAAAGATTTTTAACACAGATGCCAGAACGCTATGCTTGTGCAGAAGGTGAGGCAATGCTGAATGCAGTTGTTTTTGAAATTGACGACACAACAAAGAAAGTGTCGAAAATTGAAAGAATAAGTCTGTAAATGTTGATATATAAGGATTTAAGGGGAACGATTCTTAAACTTTTTGATATGAATCACTGGTTTTTTCTGGAAATGATTATATAATTTAAATATAGTAATTAAAAAATCAAGGAGGATTCATTCAAATGGATATTTTAAAAATTTCAACAAAATCAAACCCTAATTCAGTGGCTGGTGCAATAGCAGGTCTTATTAAAGAAAGAGGAAAAGCAGAAATGCAAGCAATAGGAGCTGGAGCGTTAAATCAAGCTATAAAAGCTGTAGCGATAGCGAGGGGATTTGTGGCGCCGGCGGGAGTTGACCTAATTTGTGTTCCGGCATTTACTGAAGTTAGAATAGATGAAGAAGACAGAACGGGAATTAAACTTTGTGTTGAGCCTCGTTAAATAACGAAAGTGTATATCAAGTATAACCTTGATATGCACTTTTTTTATGAGATGAAAATATATAATTATGTTGCCTGATAATACATTATAAAGGTCAACTTTTTCTTGTTTTTGCAGTAGGGTTATAATAGAATTGAACTGTGTTATGAGGAGATTTTTTATGAGAAAATTTTTGATGTTTTTTATTGTGTTTGGAGTGTTTATTGGAATTGTTATAGGCGCTTCTAATGAAATAAATAAAGTAGATGAAGTTGAGTCTGGGGATAATCAAATTGTAACTGAAGTTATTCCAAAGATTCGTTTAGCTTTAGCTGGGGTTGATACCTTCAATCCTTTAACAACTCAAAATGAGCATGTAAGCAATGTTTTAAGATTAGTATACGAACCGCTTTTTGAGTATGATTACGAAAACCAATTAAAGCCATGCTTGGCGAGTGAATACTTTAAACGTGGTGATAATTCTTGGGTAATTAGATTGCAACCAGGCGTTGAATGGCAAGATGGCAATATATTATTGGCAGATGATGTGGTTTATACAATTAATTATTTGAAAGATGAGAATGTTAATTCTGTTTATAAAGCAAATGTAAGAAACATTTCAAGTGTGGAAAGATTAGATACAGAAACAGTAGTAATTAATTTAATTGAAGATGATCCGTATATAATGAGCAAATTATATTTCCCTATTGTTTCTAGTCGTTCAATTGCAACGACAGATGAAGTGCAAGCTTTAACGCCACAAAGTTTGATTGGAACAGGACCATATGAATTTGTTTCCGAAGATGCTGAAAAAGTTTTGCTTAAACTTAATGACACATGGTGGAATTATAAAGGTGCTAAGTTAAAAGAAATAGAATTAATGAAATATGGTAGCTATGCAGAAGCTGTTAAAGCGTTTAAGTCAACGGAAATTGATCTAATAATGACAGACATGTATAGCTGGAAAGAAAAATTTGGCTTTATAGGTATCAATTCATATTCTTATGAAAGTTCTACGTTTGAAACATTAATCCCAAATACGTCAAAGACAGGACTTTCTGAAAGTTCTGTTAGAAAAGCTATTTTACAAGCGATTAATAGGGCTAATATTGTAAGTGTTGTTTATGAAGAAAATGCTACTATTAAAGATATTCCAATTCCTTCATATTCAAAATTTAAAACTGAGTCTTCAGATTACAATATAGAAAAGGCAAAACAAATTTTAGTTAATGCTGGATGGAGTAATGTGTCTGGTTCTTGGAAGAAGGGAAATCAAACATTATCTTTTAATTTAGCTGTTGTAGAAAGTAATAAAGAGCAAGTTCTTGTTGCTGAAAAAATAAAAAATGATTTGCAGGAAATAGGAATAAAAATAAGTATCAAGAAAATGAATTGGAACGATTTTTCTAGTGCAATAGCAAATGGTAATTTTGATTTAGCCGTTGCTACATTTGATGTGAAAAATGAATATCAAATACAAGATATGGTAAAAAGTGTTGCGTCTAAAAATTATGCTAAATATAGTAATCAAAACATGGATGCTTTGGTAGAAAAGCTTACTACAACTCAAGAAGAAATATATGATGAAACGATGGAAAATTTTATAGCAACTTATTTAAATGAGATGCCATATATAGGTTTGTACTTTAAAAACAATACAATGCTTGCGAATAAAAGTGTAAAAGGTGAGTACAAAAGCACTGCTAGTAACCCTTTTAACAACTTGATAAATTTTTATAAATAAATTTAAAATGTTCGCTTGACAAACAAGAACAAGTGTTCTACGATATAACCGTAGATAAAATACATGTCTTGAAAAATAAGAGGAGGTTATTTTTGTGGCAAAAACAGAAAAGAAAAATAATGTAGTTAATGAAGAAAAAATGAAAGCGTTAGACGTTGCTCTAGCACAAATAGAAAAACAATTTGGTAAAGGTTCTGTAATGAAACTTGGAGAAACAGCAACTATGGCTGTAGAAGCTATACCAACAGGGGCTTTGAGTTTAGACATTGCTCTTGGTATTGGTGGCGTTCCAAGAGGCAGAATCATAGAATTGTATGGACCAGAATCTTCTGGTAAAACAACAGTTGCATTACATATGATTTCAGAAGCTCAAAAAATGGGTGGAGTAGCAGCCTTCATTGATGCTGAGCATGCATTAGATCCTGTATATGCTAAAAATTTAGGTGTAGATGTTGACGGATTAATTGTTTCACAACCAGATACTGGTGAACAAGCTTTGGAAATCGCAGAAGCATTAGTAAGAAGTGGTGCAATAGACATTATCGTTATAGACTCTGTTGCTGCGTTAGTTCCAAAAGCTGAAATTGATGGAGATATGGGAGATGCTCATGTTGGATTACAAGCAAGACTTATGTCTCAAGCTTTAAGAAAATTAGCTGGCGTATTAAACAAATCTAATACAGTTGCAATTTTTATTAACCAATTAAGAGAAAAAGTTGGAATAATGTTTGGTAATCCAGAAGTAACTCCAGGCGGACGTGCTTTGAAATTCTATGCTTCAGTTAGACTTGAAGTTAGAAGAGTTGAAACATTAAAAGCAAATAGTGAAATGATTGGTAATAGAACAAGAGTAAAAGTTGTAAAGAATAAAGTTGCACCACCATTTAGAGAAGCTGAATTTGATATTATGTACGGAAAAGGAATATCTAAAGAAGGAAATATTTTAGATGTTGCGGTTAATTTAGAAATAGTTGAAAAATCAGGAGCTTGGTTTAGCTATGATGGCACAAGAATTGGTCAAGGTAGAGAAAATGCTAAGATATATTTAGAAGAAAACAAAGAAACTTGTGCTGAAATCGAACAAAAAATCAGAGCAAAATTTTCAGAAGCTTTTGATAAAAGTTTAACTGATGGAATTGAAATTGATGATGACGAGGAAGAGGATGAAGATTAATCTTCATCCTCTTTGGAGGTTTTATATATGATAATTGATGACAAATTGATGAAGTATGTCGTGTTTAAAAAAAGAACGGAAAAAGAAGTTCGTCAAAAATGTGAACGACTAGAATACACAGAAGAATACATAGATGAGGTAATTGAATATTTGGCTGAAAATAAATATATAGATGATGTTATATATGTAGAAAAACATATCAAAAATATTATGGCGTTGAAAAATTCTTCGGTGTATGAAATGCGTGTTGATTTGTTAAAAAGAGGTGTGCCTCAAGAATATATAGATGCATATATGAATACGCATATGGAAGAGTTAAATGATTTTGAAAATGAGTCAGCAAGAAAGCTTGCTATTAAGAAATCAAAAAGTATGGAGATTGAAAAAATAAAAAGACATTTAATGAGCAAAGGGTACTCATATGCTAATATTGCTGACGCAATTGACAATCTAGAACTTTTGAATGATAATTAATATGTGAAAACCAAAGAAAATGGGAGGTATGAGATATGCAAGAACAAGATATTTGGCAAAAAGCTTCAGAAGCGGCATCGTTCATTTCAGAAAGAATAAAAAATAAACCTCAAATAGCGGTTATTTTAGGTTCTGGTTTGGGGAAATTAGCTGATGAAATTTCAATAGACAGAGTGGAAATTTCATATTCGGAAATTCCTAACTTCCCAGAATCAACAGTAGCAGGGCATGCAGGAAAACTTATAATAGGTAAAATATATGGTAAAGATGTAATAATGATGCAAGGAAGATTTCATTATTATGAAGGACACGACTTGATTACAACAACATTCCCAATTAGAGTGTTTGCATTACTTGGAGTAACATCAATGATAGTTTCAAATGCTGCTGGTGGAATAAATAAAAAGTTTGTTCCTACAGATTTAATGCTGATTACAGATCATTTGAATATGCCTAATATATCACCACTTAGAGGACCAAATAACGAATTGTTTGGTGCAAGATTCCCAAGTATGACACATGCATATTCTTTAAGAATGAGAGAAATCGCTAAGGAAGCAGCTGATTATATAAATGAATTAACTCCAAAAAGAACAAAGAGAAAAAAATCAGCAGAGTATGCTGAGGAAGATGAGGCAATTAGAGAGTTGATGGAATTAGAAGATACATGTTTTGAAGGTAAACTTGAATTAAGAGAAGGTGTATATGCTTTCATGACAGGTCCTCAATATGAAACTCCGGCTGAACTTAAGATGTTAGAAATCTTAGGTGCTGATGCTGTTGGTATGTCTACAGTTCCTGAAGTTATACTTGCAAATCAAGTCGGAATAGAAGTGTTAGGTATATCTTGTATAACTAATGCTACAGGCGCTGGTCATGTGCCTACGCATGAAGAAGTAATCAGAAATGCAGATATAGTATCTGAAAAATTCAAACTTCTTGTTATGGAAATTATAAGAAGATCATAGAAAAATTTCTTCTATATAATATAGTAGAAAATGTTTAATTAATAATAGTAAGAAACTGATATGGAGGAATTAAAGTGTTAGGTACAGCAACGTATCAAGTAAAGATGGAAAACTTTGAGGGACCTTTAGATCTTTTGTGCCATCTAATAGAAAAGAATAAAATGGATATATTTGATATAAAGATTGCTGAAATAACAAATCAGTATCTGGACTATTTGCAAATGATGCAAGAAATTAACTTGGAAGTAACAAGTGAATTTATCATTATGGCATCAAGGCTTATATATCTAAAATCAAAAACGTTATTACCAAATATGGAAGAGGATGAAGAAGAGGAAATAGACCTTGTTCAACTTCTTGTGGAATACAAAAAGTATAAAGAGTCGACAGGAGGCTTTAAAGAGCGACTTGAAGAATACGGTAAAAAGTTTTACCGTTTGCCAGAAAAAATTAGAATTACCAAAAGAAAAGCTAGATGCAGAGTTTGATTCTGCTGTTATACCAGATTTGTATTCGGCATTAGTTAGAAAAGAAATAGAAAAGAAAAACATTAATGCGTACAATGTTCAAAAATTAGCTGTGACTGAAAAAGTTACTATATTAAGTAAGGTAAGAGAAATACTAAAACAATTGTGGAATAAACCTTCTTTTATTTTTAATAAGATATTCAATACTAAGAAACAATCAAGAACTGAGGTAGTAACAGCGTTCTTAAGCTTACTTGAATTATCTAAAATGAATAGAGTGACGATAAAGCAGAATAGCCTATTTGGAGATATTGATGTAATTAGCGTTAAGCGTGATAAGAAAGAACGAAACAAAACGCAACGAACAGAAGAAGCCTAAAAGGCTAGTGGAATATAATCCGCGCGCTAGCGATAGTGATGATTAATAAATACGTTTTCTAGAAATACATATATAATTGATAAGAATAAAAGGCTGTAATTTGATGTGGGGATAAACCTAAATTGGATTACGGTCTTTATATTTTTTACTCTTTGAAATTCAGTAATGGTGCGGGTTTGAAAAAAGTTTTAAAATATTTAAAAGTTTTTGTTGACTTTTGTTTTGGAGGGTGTTAATATACATCTTGCGCACACGAAATAAGACAAAAAACAACACAAAAAACGGTGCGAAAAACGCAGTAAAAAATGCCAACAAAAAAGTTAAAAAAGTTGTTGACATTATTTTTAAACACTGCTATAATGAACAAGGTTCACATCACTTCCGAAACATACGGAGACACGATTTTGAACCGAAGCACATTGAAAAGTAAACAATGAGAAAATAAAGAGAAACCAAGCGAGTTTTTCTATCGATTTAACGAGATAGAAATAAGTACTATTTATATGTACAATAAATAAAACCTGAAAATTCGAAAAGAATTTTAAAACAAGATCAAATCTAACTCTGAGGAGTTAGAACAAATAAACAAATTTGAGAGTTTGATCCTGGCTCAGGAGAAACGCTGGCGGCGCACATAAGACAT
>JAFWYG010000003.1 GCA_017522765.1 Clostridia bacterium | reverse complement strand
GGAGTTCCATCTGCTGTAGCACCACTAAAGTATGCTCTTGCTTTTACATTTGAATCAACATGAAGTTCAGATAAATACTCCGTTTCAAATATACCATTCCAATTATCATCATTTTGGTCATAGTTTGGAGAATAGCCCAAACTTGTTTCTTCCCATTCGCCACCATCAATTGAGTATTGAAGCATAATAATACCAATATATCCTGCTTGGTTATATCCTAATTCATGATTTTCAAAATAATCAATAGCATTTTTAACATTAGCTGGAGTTTGCACTGTTACTTCTAACCAAACATTACTCTCATTATCATTATGAATTTCTAGTTTAGAAATAATAGGTGCTGTTCTTAAATCATTATCACTAGGAGCATTTGCAGCAAAAACTGATGACATAGCAAATATCATCATACATAATACTAATAAACTTACTATCACTTTTTTCATAAAAGTTCCTCCTCTTTTTTATTTGTTTAAGAGGAAGAATCATTTTCTTCTTAACAGATTTTGCTAAATCCCCTTAAATCAATATTCTCACTACAAAACACATCATATCAAATAATATGACCTATTACAATAAAAATTTAAAGTATAATATTAAAATAGTGAAAATATCTTTCCAAGTAATTTTGTTCGCAATATTACAATATTCTGAACAATTAGATTTCTTTGTTATCATACTATTATTACGGCAAAAAAGCAAAAAATCCCTCTTCATATCTTTCTGTTTTTTCCATCTTTTCAGTCTTTTTTATATGTTTGACTGATATTTGACTGATATTTTTCGATTTTAGAGCATTTTTGAGCAAAAAATAAATCCTACAATCATTGTGACTGTAGGATTTTATCTTATTTTTTGGTTGCGAGGGCAGGACTCGAACCTGCGACCTTCGGGTTATGAGCCCGACGAGCTGCCAACTGCTCCACCTCGCGATGTGTACGTTTGCTATTATAATTTCTAAAGCTCATCTTGTCAAGCAATTTTTGGAAATTATAGCTCAAAATTTTGTTTTTTGAGAATACCTTGAAGTATCTAAACTTGTTTATGATGAAATTCATATGTGACTTATAGTCCGTTGTCTTTTAGTCTGCACTTAAATAAGCTAAATTGCAGGAGGCGACGGCTATGGAAGATATTAGAGTTGTGTTTGGTAATAGAATTAGAGAGCTACGTAAGGCGAAGAAATATAGTCAAGAAGGACTAGCTTTGCGCGCTGGATTAGATAGAACATATATTGCTTCAATGGAAAATGGCAACAGAAATGTATCACTAATAAATATTGAACGTATTGCCACTGCATTAGGACATTCGTTAGCAGATTTCTTTGATACAGAAGATTTTGCAAGAATGCCAACTGATGCGTATTTCATGAAAGTAGCAGAGCGTCATTCAAAAAGATACGACTAAATGTTGAAACGAAATCACACTTGTAATATAATCGCAGTAGGAAGGTTGGTGAATTAAATGTCTGTTTTTGATAGATTTTTTAAACTAAGTACTTCTGCAAGCATTCAGCTTCAAAAAGAAAATGCGATAAACGTTATAACTAAAGCGGTTAATAATAAAGTTACACCACAAGAAGCATCAAGAATATATGATGTTATTTCTGCCAAGGCGATGACTTTAGATACAGATCAAGCTAGAGTTACTGAAGCGATGAATATTTTAACATCTATGAAAGCTGACTGGTTTACTAAGGAAGAAAAAGAAAATTTCGTTGCCGGAGTGTGGCTATGCGAATGCGGAAGAGACTCAAAAAACAAAAGAGGAATCACATACATTAATCCAGAAGAATTGCAATATACCAAACGTGCAATTTTAGGAACGAAGTTTAAAAATATATAAATTAAGAAGGACACTTCTTTTACTTTAAGAGACGATAAAACATCGTCTCTTTTTTTATGTGTGATTTTCTCCACAAATGAAAAATAAATGTTAAAAATCACTCTTCTATTTTCAAACTTTGGTGATAAAAATCTACGGAAGCAAGGTTCGCGAATTTGTGTTACAAAAATGTTTCGACTTTTTTAACCACTTTGCAACATAAAAGTTAATAAAACTTAATAGTAGGACTTTTTGATTCACGGTCGAAAAACCGAAATGTATCTTCCGTAAGCGGTTTTGACGGATAAATTGTTTCAAACCCTACTTATATCAATAATTCGCGCGTATGCGTGCATTTACACGCGTGCGTTTTTGTGCAAGAATTAACTTGCAATCGAGAAATGAGAGCGACAGAGAAAATTTACAACAGGGACGCCCCTTGTTGTAAAAAATTTGACAATAAGGAGCGTCCCCTTTTTAAAAAATTTAACAACAAGGAGCGTCCCCGTTGCAAAAGGTTGCAAAACAAAAGAGGAGAGAGATTATGAGACAAACGGAAGAAAAACAATTTAATCACGAAAGGAAAAAGCTAAGTAAAAAAGGCTTAGCGATTTTGCTTATTGCGCTGCTTGCAGTAATAACACTTGCTGTTATTCTATGCGCAAAACCAATTTCAGAAAAATTATTCAAGTGTGAAAATCACATTGATGCAAACTTGGATTTAATTTGCGATGAGTGCAAAGAAAAAATCCCTTGCTTAGATGGCGAAATACATGCTGATGTAAATAACGATTTACTTTGCGATAACTGCGGGGCAGGTATCGCTTCTTCTGATGTCTCTGTATATAAAGAAATTGAAAGCGGCGAATATGGTGAAAAGACAGTTAACGTTCGTGGTAACATGCCTACTGACACAAAAGTTGCAATGAAAGAAATCTCTCATGATGAAGCAATTTCTCTTGCTCAAAAATTTATGGACGTTGAATCAAAAGACGTTATCGATGCTTATGACATTTCATTAAGCAATAACGAAAATATAAAGTATCAACCAGCAGATGATGGCGAAAATGTAAAAGTAACAATCTCAAACTTAAACATCGATCCTTCACAAGGTCTTGCAATGATGCACATCATCGATGAAAACAATTATGAAGTAATTCCATTAAACAAAATAACATCAACAGAAGTTGAATTCACAACAAATCGTTTCTCAACATACATCTTAGTTGACTTCGGAACAAGCAGTATAACATTCACAGGTCTTGGAACATACACAGTTCTAAATAGTGATAACGTACCACTTGTATCAGGTGTTACAGTTACAAACAACACAAATTTTGAATTTAAAATATTACCACTAGATAACTATGTATTAGGAGATATCATTATAGCTGGTGCTGGTGGAGCAACAATTTCAAAAACAGCATATGGTGCTGGTTATGCATACGTTATTTCAGAAGTTACATCAAACATCACGGTAAGTGTAACAAATACAATTAGCTTAACAAACCCAATCAAATTAACAGCACTTACAGATGGTGCTTGGACAAATAAAGATGTAGTAGTTGAAATTGACTGGCCAGTAACATCATTTAGAAGTCAAATTAAAATAGATAATGGTGAGTGGCAAGATTACAATGAACCAACATACACAATGACATCAAGTGGAACATTATATGCAAGAGTATTTGATGGCGACCAAGGTGGTGGAGAAGTAAGTGTTGCTGTAAATAATATCGATAAAGAAGCGCCAGTTGTAAGATTGTATCAAAAAACAGATGGATATGTAAAAACTGCAACTATTTATATGGATGCAACCGAAGTTGGTTCTGGCTTATATGGATATGCAAGTTCTGTTTGGGGCTATTCTCACTGTACATCATTTACAACTAAAGACAAAAATTTATTTGTAATATCAGAAAGAGAAATCGCAACAGATAACGATAATGCTGGCTTATACATAAAAGTTAAAGACTTAGCAGGTAATGAAGGAAGAGCATATTTAGATATTACTAATGTAGATAAAGGAACTCCGATTATTTCAGATGGAACTACATATTCTGATGCTTTATACACACAATACAAAACTTATGGAACAGCATTGTCATCATATAGCGATGCAATGTTTGCTAATGGAAATGGAGGAATTAGTAAATATGCAGCTCCATCAAAATTTACTTTGACTAGAATGACTTATGCGGCTGCAGGAATTGAAAAATGGAGTGGTACGACATCAAATTATGTTATAAAAATGAGTTCACAAGGAACAGATTCTAGTGGAAGATTAGGTGGTTGGCATCAATCTTTCAGACCTCAACCGGGTGGATATTATTTGCATAGATTTGTTGCCAAAGTTCCGGTTGGTTATAAATTTACTGAAACAGCGAATAGCTGGTCTGGTTCTGGAAGATGGTTAACTTCAAGAGATGGAACTGGTGATTGGTATGAATATATATACATATATGATATGGCTGAAACCGGTACATTTATGGCTGTATCATATGATTATTTAACAGGAGATCCAGGAACTGAGGCAGAACCACTAGAATGGTATCTTGCATATAATACAGTTTATAACTTAACTCATTTATGGGACGATATCGATGTAACATATAATGAAGATGCAAGTGCAACTTTAAATATAAGAGCAAGTGATGGTTTTTCAGGAATAAAATCAATCACGGTAAATGATGCAGCAATCGACTTTAAAGAAGTTACTGCGGGAAGCAATAAAGTTGTAACAGCAGATTATAAAATAACAGCACCAGGAGAATATAAAGTGACTGTTACAGATAATGCTGGAAATACTACTTCAATGACAAAAACAGCTTATCAAATCACATATAACGGAAATGGCGCTGATGGTGGTAGTACAGCAAATCAAATAAAAATAAAGAATGCAGGTACTGCTAGAGAATCATACTATGATCAATCAAGCAGTAAAATAAATAAAAGTATTGTACTTAGACAAAATGGATATACAAATAGTAATGGACTAGCATTCCAAGGTTGGGGTACAAACACAGATGAAATTGTAGAATACATGGCAGGTTCAAGATACTATGGAACTGGAGATATAACATTATATGCTGTATGGAATGATGGTATCGTATGGGATGTATCAAATTCATCAAGTGATAATGTAAGAGCAAAAGTTAGCGAAATAACACCAGGTAGCAATACATATCAATTAACTATATATGGTACAGGTAAAATGAAATCATGGAGCTTAACACAAGCAAATGCCGGAGCTTTACCATGGAATTCATATAGAAATAAAATTGTAAAAGTTGTTGTTGAAGAGGGTGTAACTAATCTAGGTGGATATACATTATGGGGGATGAATAGTTTAACATCATTTGAAAACATATCTTTCCCTTCTACCTTAACTAGATTTGAAGGCGGAAGTATTAGAGAATGTGCTAATTTAAGAGGAACGTTGAACATATCTAAAAATGTAACATACATAGGCACGATGTATTATGTTCCTGTAACAAGATTTGAAGTTGCGTCGGATAACCCAAATTACAAATCTGTTGATGGTGTTTTATATAACAAAACGATGACAACATTAGTAATGTATCCAATAGGAAGTTCAGAAACAACGTATGTAATTCCTGATACAGTTACTACTGTTGGCAGTGAAGCAATGGAACGTTCGAATGTAACAGATATAACTATTCCAGAATCAGTAACAACTATAGGGAATTGGGCATTTGGAACAAGTAAATTTAAAAATCTTTATTTGCATAAAGGTATTACAAATTTCCCTAGTGGAGTTTTTACAAGCTTAAGTAATGTTGACTCTGTATATATACATGCACAAGATATAACAGTAAATACAAATTCATTTACAAATGCAAAAACTGGCTCAAAAATATATACAGTTTCAAAATCTGTAGCAGATAAATTTAAGGCGGGTACACATTATACGTCGCCAAACACTACTATATATTACCCTCCATATTTTAGCTCACACCCAACAAGTAGAAGTGCTGGTGAGGGAACGACAACAACATTTAAAGTGACTGCTCAAAATGGTGTCGCTGTAGGAACACTTACTTATCAGTGGCAATACAGAGAAAATGCAAGTGCGGATTGGAAAAATGTAACTTCTGATCAAGGTACAGGTGGAAATTCAAGTTCATTCACAACAGTAGCTTTAACTCCAGAAATGAATGGCTATCAATTTAGATGTAAATTAGCAAATGGTATTTATCCAAATGCTCAAATTACAGAAGAAGAAATTGCAAACTCTGTTATTTCAAGTGCAGCAACACTAACTGTAATTCAAGCAAATTATTATTTTAATGGAAAATACTACGAGACATTAGCTGATGCTTATCCGGATGTAAAATTATATTTTTCTGATACGGTTGAAGGTGTTCGTGAAGCAACAATAACTGTAAATAAAGACTGCGTTGATGCATCTGATTTTTCACACACATATAAAACAAACAAAAACAAATTAACTATTGATACAAATGGACATACTTTAACAAAAACAACATATCCGATTAAAAATAATGGACCATTATTCATCACTGGTTCAGGCACAATCACTTCTTCTTCAACTAGCACAACTGCTAACATAGATACAGTGATTCAAAACAATGGTACATTGACAATCAATGGAGCAACTATCAGACACAGAGGTATGGTAAGTAGCAATTATATGGCTATTCACAATGCAACTGCCGGTGCTACAACAATCGTTAACTCTGGTACAGTTGCTGAAGAATATGGTTTAGAAGTTTCAGGTACAGGCACAGGTCGTGCAATTTATAGTAATGTTGCAAGTACAATCACAGTAAATGGTGGTACTGTAACTTCTAGAACAAACAGAACTGGTTGTTCTGCTATAGAGGCTTATGGCCCAGAAAAAACTACTATATATACTTATGGTGGAACTGTGAGCTCATTATACACGACTGCTATTTATATAACAGCCGGTGCCACAAGTTCTGCTACAGCAAGTTTGATTCAAGCTGAGGGCGGTACAATAGACGGTAAAATTTATGGTATCAATTATGACATGAGTTGTACATCACCACTTCGTGTTAATGGCGCAACTGTTACTGGTGGTACATCAGGTGTTATTAATAATAGTAGCAATAGTGAAATCTTAATTATGAGTGGAACTGTTGATGGTGATAATGTAGCAATTACAAATGCAATCACAGGTCCTGTAAGTATTAAAGGTGGAACTATAAAAGGTAAAACTGGTATCTTAAATTCAAGGCTTGGAAAGGTAACTATCTATACAGGTACAATCGATTCTACAGAATACGGTATACACAATGCTGGTGCTGGTGAAATCAGAATCGAAAATGGTTCAATCGCGGCCAACGTTGCAGCTGTATACAACAGTGGCACAGGTACAATCAATGTACTTGGTGGTACTATCACAGCGGGCGTTAGAGGCGTGTTAGATGCAGGTAGCGGTACTATTAATATAGGTACAAAAGATGGTGCTATCAGTGTAACTACACCAGTTGTTCAAGGTGAGGCATATGGTGTATATGGCGAATCTACATCTATTATCAATTTCTATGATGGTAAGATAAAAGGTAAAGCCACTAACCCAATCGCTAAGAATGGCTTAGATGAACCAATTGATGATTCAGAATCAGGATATTCTTTATTCAGAACAAAAGAAGGAGAATACACTGCTGCTACTCTTCAATCAGGTTGGGACATCTCTGCAAATAGTACAGGTGGTACAACTGCTTGGGCGGTTCTTGAACAAGATGCAAATGATATGAATAAGTACAAACTTATTATCACAGCAACTCCAAATACAAGCGGAGCAATGAAAGACTTTAGAACAACAGACATGCCATGGCTTGGATATATGCACTTAATAGCAACAGTAGATATTCAAGATGGTATTTCAAATCTTGGAAGCAACATGTTAAATGGTGCAGAGTCGCTAGTAGATTTAACAATACCAAATTCAATTACTAAAATTGGAATACATGCACTTAAAGATTGTTCAAGTATTTCTGGTACATTCACAATTCCAAGTGGAGTTACTACAATAGGAACAAATCCATTTACTAATGCAACTTTCGAAAATTTTGCATTAGCAAGCGGAAACACATCTTTTGTAGTAGAAAACAACTTGTTAATGAATGCTACAAAGACAGAAATAATTGCATATCCTGCTGGAAGTGCAACAGAAAGTGTAGTAATCCCAAATACAGTTACTACAATTGATAAATATGCTTTTTATAATTCACAATTAGTGAATGTAACAATACCAGCAAGTGTAACAAAAATTGAAAATTATGCGTTTGCATTGAGCAGTAAAATAACTGATGTAACAATACCATCAAGCGTAACAGCAATTGGAAATTTGGCATTTAGTAATATGACAAGTTTAGGAAATGTATACTTAAAAGCTACAACAACACCAGTTATTAGCTTAAATGCTTTTAACGGTATGATAGGTATAATACATACAGCCTCTTATGATATAGGTAGAAATCTTAGACTTTCTAGAGGTGTAACCGTATACTACCCACCAAAGATTACTGTACATCCATATACACAAGAACTTGTATGTCCAGATCCTGGTACATTCACAGTTACTGTTCAAAATGGTAATCCAACAGGAATCACATACCAATGGTACATTAAAGAACCTGGTGCGGCTGATTGGAGAGCAGTAACATCATCTGATGGTACAGGTGGAACAACAAATACATTCACAACAGGAAACACAACACCTGAAATGTTAAGTACAGAATATAGATGTATTGTAAGTAGTGCACAATATCCAAACGACAACTTTACAAGAGCTGAAATTGAAGCTGACACAGTTTCAAAATCTGCATCACTTACAATCACAGGTGGTAACTTCCAAGTAGATGGCGGATTATATTATCCAACATTACAAGCTGCACTTGAAGGTGCTGGCAGTGGTACACACACAATCTCTGTAGTAACAGATATTACAGACGATTCAGCGCCAGTAATCGCAGCAAACCAAGTTATTACGTTAGATATGAAAAATAAGACTGTTACAAAAACAACAGGTCTAAATGAAAATAATGGAACATACGGCGGAATAATAAATAATGGTACATTGACAATTAAAAACGGAGGAGCAATCGAAACTATAAATAATGGAAATGCAGGATATAACTGGTTAATTTGCAACAATGGAACATTAAACTTACAAGGTTCAACCTTAAGACATAATGGCGACATCACTGTGGGTGTTTATGTATTATGGAATTTCGGTACATTTAATATGACAAGTGGTACGGTTGAAGCAAAATTAAATAGTGCGATTGCTACAACAGCACAATATGCAGCAAGAGGTATTACAAACTTTGAAGGTACACTTAATATCTCTGGTGGTACTATTTCAGCAAATTATGAATTAAATTCAGATGTTGCGGTAATTTCAAAAGAAGAATGGGCATACGCAATAGAAGGTTGGGATGGAGCTTATACCGGTGCAGCTATTAATGAAAAAGGAGCAATCAACATTTCAGGAACAGCTAACATTACATCAACTGGTAAATGTATTGTTTTAAAATATTCGTCAGAAGAAAATACTTCAAACCATACTTTGAAAATTAGTGGTGGTACAATCGCTGCTGGTGAATACGGTATCTGGACATCTCAATATGCAGAAGGTTCAATCGAAATCACAGGTGGTACTATCACATCAGATGAAACTGCAATCATGATTGAATCTACAAATGCAATTCCAGTAACAATTTCAAACGCAACAATAACATCAAACAATGGTAATGGTATTGAAAATAATGTAGATGGAAGTTCGGTTACTATAGGAACAAATGCAGTAATTACAGCGGCTCAAGATGGTGTATTATTCTATACAGATGGAACGAATACATATACTCAAACTGCAGGTCGTGTAACTGGTGGAACAAATGGTGTTAAATTTGATTCATATAATGATGACGACGATACGCGTATTAATATAACTGGTGGTACTATTGTTGGTACAAATGGTAATGGCGTAGAAGCTACTTATAACATTTCAAACGTAGATGCAACATTTTCAAATGCGACAATTACAGGTGCAAACAGAGCAATTAATATAGAAGCTTCTCAATCAAACACAGCTATTACTAATGGTACATATAGAACTACAGGTACAACGGGTATTAGTGAATACGGAGTATATATATATGCATTTGGTGACCTAGTGCTTACAATAGGTGAAACAGGAAAAACAGGACCTACAATTTCTAGCGGATATGTAGGTGTATATATTGAAGGTAATTACGTTGCAAATGTACAGGTAAATTCAGCTTCAATAAATGCAAAAGAAGGAATAAAAACTGCTGGTTGTGCAAGTTCGGATCTCTTAAATGCAAATTTAACTGTTAATAACGCTACAATTACAGGTACAGACAAAGCGATAAATGCAACTGGTTTATACACGGTTAATATTAATGGAGGTAATTTCACTGGTAATACATGTATATTGAACCTTGAAGATGATATTGATCTGACTATTTCAGGTGGTACTTTCAATGGTCAAAACACTGGTATCATAGCAACCGACTTAACCACAGTAACGATGAAAGACGGTACTATAGATACACTTATTGATGGTATTGTGAGTGATAGTAGAGCTTCAATTATTATTGAAAGTGGTAAAATTTACGCCGGTCAATATGGTATACATCATAAAGGTGATGCTAGCTACTTAACAATTGGTGTTGACGATGCAACAGAATGGGTAAGCAAAGTATTACCAGAAATTCGTGCAACAGTAGCGGTTAAAGCTCCAAACGGATTTAAATTCTACGATGGTATCTTAAAAGGTATCACAACACCAAATGAAGGTGACGCAATAGATTGGCCAGATAAATATGGTCTATATACAGGCACAGAAACAATAGACTCAAAAACATACAAAACATTGTACATCGCAATGGGATGGAACATCTCTGCAGATCCTAATGTAGATAATGTATGGGCATTCCTAGAAAAGACAGAAACAGGACGTACATTAACAGTAGAAGGAACGGGAAGCATAAAGAGTTATTCTTATAAAGATGAAGCATATTCAAATATTCCTTGGTCAGATTACTTTGCGGAAATTGACAAACTAATTATAGAACCAGGAATATCATCAATAGGTACAAGAGTATTTGCAAAGTTAGATGGCATAACTACTATAACAATACCAGAGGGTGTAACCAAAATAGATAATTATGCATTTACAAAAGGTGCTGGAAAGGGAAAAACGGTATCTATATCATCGACAGTAACTTCAATTGGGCCAAATCCATTTGCAGCTACAAATGTAACTACAATAAAAGTAGCATCAGGGAATTCATTTTTTAAAGTTATAGATAACGTTTTGTATAGCGCTGACGGAACGAAATTAGTATCATATTCTATAGGAAAAACAGATACAACTTTTGTTGTTCCGGAATCAGTGACTCAAATATTAATACAAGCTCTGAGAACAGCTAATAATCTAGAAAAAGTTGTAATTGGTTCGAATGTTACTACGATAAATAAAGAGACATTCCTTGGTAGTGCTAACTTGAAAGAAGTATACATTGAAAGTAATAAAGTAGAAACTGTCGGAAACAATGCATTTAATGATTTGTCTTCAAATTCAATTATTTACACAAAATCAAAAGCTATTGCAGATTTATTTGTAGCAGATACGAACTACACAAGTGCTAACACAAAAATTTATTACCCACCAGTAATAAATACACAACCAGTTAGCCAAACAATTACAGAAGGTAACTCAGTTACATTCTCAGTTGCTACAACAGCTGGTAATCCATCTGCAATGACATACACATGGCAATACAAAACAGCAACAGGCAGTTGGACAAATGCAACAGCAACACAAGGCGCGGGTTACAACACAAATACATTTACAATCGCAAATGTAACAAGTGAATTAGATGGAAACGAATATAGATGTGTTGTTAGCACAGTAGGCTATCCAAACGAAGAAATGACAAGCGAAGAACTTGGACTAACTTCAAATGCAGCAGTGCTAAGTGTAAATGCACCTAACTATCAAGTAGGTAGCAAATACTACAACACATTAAAAGAAGCAGTAGAATCAATCACAACAACAGCAGAAACAAGAATTGAAGTGTTGTTGAGTAACACAGAAGAAGATGCTGTAACAATAGGCGCAACACAAAACATTGTTCTTGACTTAAATGATAAGACGATAAGTGTGAAGGATTTAAAAGATGTGTCAGCAAATGCTTTCATTGACAATGAAGGAACATTAAGAATACAAGGTGAAGGTTCTATTATTAAGGTTAATGAAACAAGAGAAAATAAATGCTGCATAATTAATAATTCGAGTCTACTTAATATAGATTCAGGAACATACAAAATAGAAAATGCATATACACAAAAATATGCACGTATAGCTGCCATTTATAATAATTCGCAAAATTCAGTGACAAATATTAATGGCGGAGAAATAATCTCAACTAATAATTATACGGGCGACAGCGTAGGCATTCGTGTAGAGGCTGGAAAACTTAATGTATATGATGGAAAAATATATTCAAGCAAAATTGGAATTAGCAATAACGGAGCTGAGTCAAGTAATGCCGAAATAAATATATACGGTGGAGAGATAGAAGGAGCAACGCATGGTATATATGTACTTTTATTAGATTCTGCTACTGATACAAATATGGCTAAGATAACTGTTACAGGAACACCTGTAATTAAAGGTGGAACATTTGGTATATACAATCAAGTTTCAACATCGGATGTAATAATTACTGGTGGTACCATGATAGGTGGTGTAAATGGTGTCCATAATGAGATATCTACAACTATTATAGGTACATCTGGTGATGGAGTATCAACAAACTCACCAGTCTTAATCGGTGATGCGTACGGTATAAATTCTTTAGCTAAAAGCACTAAGTTTTATGATGGTATTTTGAAAGGAAAGCGTGCAACTGTATTTGGTGGAGACATCATCACTGAAGCAGGCTACGGCCTACAATATGGTACAGAAGGTGAATACACAACAGCAATCTTATCAACAACAAACTACACAGATGGTAAGAGCTATTATTCATCATTACAAAACGCATTCGAAAAAGCTCCAAGTGGTGCAACAATCAAACCAACAAAAGATTTAACAGATAATGAAAAAGCAACACTTCCAGCTGGCAAGACAATGACGTTGGATTTGGATGGTAAGACGCTAACAAGAGCTGATGCATCAATAGTTAATAATGGTACATTCACTATAACTGGTAATGGATCTCTAAATGTAACTGTATTTAGTAACGAAGCGAGAGATTTTATAAAAAATAGTGGTGTATTGAATATAACCGGTGGAAATATTCAAATTGATAATATATGCACAACCCAGGAAAGATATATGAATTTAATTAACAGTGAGACAAGTAACTCAACAATAAATATAACTGGCGGAAATATAACTGCTCAAAATGATTACGCTGGATGGGCGGCAATTGTATTTTTGAGCGAGGGTAGTGTAAATATATCTGGTGGAACGTTGACATCATCTAGACATATGATTGCTCACAACGGAGCAAATGATGGAGCTAAAATAAATATAACTGGCGGAGAAATGTATGCGGGTAAGCATGTTATAAGATTATCAAAAGATTCGAATACATATCCAGATATTAATGTTGAAGTGAAGATTTCTGGAACAGCAAAACTTGAATCGACAGATTCTGTAATTACAAATTATTCTTCTTTAACAGATATTATCATTACCGGTGGAACGCTTACGTCTCCAACTGTTTATACTGCAATATACAATACAAAATCTAAAACTATCATCGGTACACAAGGTGGCGGAGTCTCTGCAACTTCTCCAGTAATTACAGGTGGTGATTATGGTGTAAACAGTAGCAAAGGTATTACATTCTACGATGGTATCTTAAAAGGTAAAACAGCAACTCATAAAGGACTTCTAACTCCTGAATCAGGATATGGTGTTCAATATGGTGTTGATGGAAATTACAAGACAGCAATTCTTGTTGGTGCAAATTATTACGATGGTACAAGTTACTATGCAACATTAAATGATGCATTTAACATGGCGGCATCTGGTGCAACAATCACTGTTGAGAAAAACTTAACAGATAGCGTTGCTGCTACAATGCCAAGTGGTAAGAATATGTTGCTTGACTTAAGTGGTAAGACTTTAACAAGAACAGCTGCAACAATAAACAACGGTACATTGACAATTTCAGATTCTACAGCTACTCCAGGAACTATCACATCTACTTCAACAATGGATGCGATAATTACTAATACTGGATATCTGAATATAGAAAAAGTAACAATAAATGCAAACAGCACAAATATTCCAAGTGCAATTAATGTAACAGGCGGTCACGTATACTTTGTTAGCGGAAATATTTATTCTAAGACAATTGGTATAAAATCGGCAGCTGGAACTAGCATGAATTTGGGAAATAATAGCGATGCAGTATCTACTACAGCTCCAATGATTCAAGCTGACGGATTGGCTATTAGTTCGAATAGTTTCAATTGGTACGATGGTATCATAAAGAGTAAGGTGGAAGGTGTATACACAGGAACAACTACAGAAGCTACACACTATTCACCAGACTATGGAACAGAAACTATTGGTGGTGTTACATACAACACAGCATGGCTTGCAAGAGATCAAAACTACGAAATCAATGGCAACTACTATGCAACACTTGCAGATATAATAGCAAAAGAAACTGGTGGTACGATTACGTTGTTACGTAAATGTGTTGACGATAGCCAAGCAATATTCCCTGCGGGAAGAAGCTTTGTACTTAACCTTAGCAACTTAAATATGGAAAAGAATATATATCCAATTGTAAATAACGGAACGTTAGAAATTACAGGCGATGGAAGAATGCTGGGATTAGCACTTGAAGATGGAATGATTCGCAACAATGGAACATTAACTTTGAGCGGAAGCATCACAATTAACTCGAGCGACGATTCTGCTACATATCTAAAACTAATATTGAATGCAGGAACGTTAAATATAACAGGTGATGTATTAGTAGAAAGTACAGTAAGAATGCACTCGGGAATTTATCAAACAGCAGGAACAACAAACATGGAAAGTGGTACAGTTTCAGTAGTTGATATTGACGCGGGTACATTTAACATGAACGGCGGAATAATAACATATAACGCTTTAAGGTTCATGCCTGTTGGAGATAATTCTGTAACTATAGCTGCTGGAGCAACATTCAACTTTAATGGTGGTATTGTAAAAGCAAACGAAGCAGCCCCATTTGTTAATAACGGTACACTTCAAGCTCCAGAAAACCACGCCATCTACTACTACACAGATGGTTCATACAAATGTGCAAGAGTAGAACTTGGTTGGGATATTTCTACAGCTCAAGATGGAAGTATCATAGGATATTTGGTGCCAAATGGTTCTAATTATACATTAGAGGTAATTGGTAGCGGAGGATATACAAAGGCATATGGTTGGCTTCCAGAGACAGCCGCGCCGTGGTATACATATAGAGAACAAATTACAGAAATTACAATTAGCGAAGGAATTGAAGGTATTAATGCATATGTTTTCGCATGGTTACCTAAAATTAAATCGGTTATTTTGCCAGAGTCGCTTGAATATTTAGGTACGGCTGCTTTTGATGCTTGTACCGAATTGACAGAAACGATAATAATACCTGCAAATGTAAAAACTATTCCGGGTAACCCTTTTGTAGATGTACCTTTAACAAATCTGATTGTTGCTGAAGGAAATACAAACTTTAAGGTTTTAAATAATATGCTTATGACGGCTGATGGTAAGAGAATAATTACGTATTTTATAGGAAAGACAGATAAATTTGTTGAACTTCCTACTGGAGTGACAATACTTTCTTTACATTCATTCCAAAGTGTAAAAGCAGAGAAGATTACTTTACCTTCAACGTTAACGACTATAGAACGACATACATTTAGATATTCAAACTTGAAAGAACTTGTAATTCCTGTGAGCGTAGCACATATAGGAAATGATTTTGTTACTAAATCTAATAATTTAGCAAATATATACTTCTTAGGAACAAATTTTGCGCTTGATGGTGAGAATCATTTCGCAGACATTGCTCCAAACTCAGCAATCTACACAAGATCTGCTGCAGTTGCAAGCAAGTTTGTAGATGGTACACATTATGATTCATCGATTACAACAGTCTACTACCCACCAGTAGTAGGAGGCACATTATTAGATACAACAGTAAATAGCATGAAGACAGTTACTTTTGAAGTGACTGTAACACCAGGTGTACCAAATAGCGTTAAATACAACTGGCAAGTCAAGAGAGCAAACACTACTGAATGGGTTGGTTTAATAGATGGCCAAGGTTTAGGCACATCGGAATATACTACAACTCAATTAACAGTAAATAACTCTGGAGACGAGTACAGATGTATTATAAATGGCATGAACGGCACAACTGAAGTTTACCCAAATACATACATGCCAATCACTGACTCAGACATGACTGAAAAGCTTATCTCAGATACAGCAAAAGTTTATGTCAGAGCAGCGAACTATTTAGTAAATGAAGAGTACTTCGAAACGTTAGAAGACGCTGTGGCTGCAGTTCCGGCGGGTACAGCAACAACAATCAAATTGTTGACTAACTTAGATGACAATTCTTCAGTTACTATCCCTGCTGACAGAAATGTTACATTGGACATTCAATCGTTTACTTTAAATCGTGAAGATGAAAAGATAACGAACAATGGCATATTGAACATTACTGGCACAGGAACATTAAAAGTAGAAAGCGCAACATTAGTAGACAACAAGGGTACATTAAAAATTACTCAAGCTGCTACAAATGTTGTAAGCACATCTACTAGCGCTGTTGCTATAATTAACAGCGGATCAGTTGAACTTAATAAATTAAGTTTAACAACAGTATATACAGCAATCCAAAGTACCGGTAATGTAACTATCAATGGTGGTACATACTTGGTTAATGGAACAAATGCTTCTGTGACAATTTCAGCTATTAGAACTGAAGGTGGTACTGTAGATATACAGGGCGGAACTTTTAACGTGACTAATAATAACGAAAATGCGATAGGAATTTATGCTGTAAAGAATACTGTAATAAACATGTCTGCTGGAGAAGTGACAACTAATGGTATAGGTGCGAAGGTAGAAGTATCAAACACATTTACTATGACGGGTGGTACAATTTCAGCAAATGTTGGTATTGAAAATTATGGTACATCATCATCAGTAATTATTGGTAAAGACGACGGCTCTGTATACGATAATTCTATAACTATTGTCGGAGAAGAATATGGTTATTATGCAAATGCTATAGGTATGCTGTATTTCTATGATGGAACAATTAAAGGTAAAACAAGATCTATGTATAGAGAATCAGATGGAAAGCTTATGATAACTACACCGGATGAATACGATGTAAATTACTCTCACATAAATGATGAGTATGAGTGGGCTACATTAGTAAGAGCAAATTACCATTTTATGAATTCTTGGTTCGCAACATTAAATGATGTTTTCAAAGAAATGTTGGCGGTAGAACCAGGGTCAGATTTACCAGATGCTTGGGAGGCACCAGTAATTGTAGCGGGAGAAAACTTCACAACAATTACAGACACTGAAGTTATAGAACAATGGCCAATTTACGGTGGTAAACTAACTTTGAAACTAATGAATGATGTTGCTATAGAATTTGAAAATACCATAGCAATTCCAAAAAACCATGATGTTGTAATTATCGGAGAAGGTGCTTTAGGAACAATTAATGCAACTGTTGTAAATAACGGTACATTAGATCTTAAGGCAAACTTAACTGGTACATTAACAAACAATGGTACTGCCACAATAGGGGCTACTAGCGGAACTCTAGTAAATACGGTAAGTGGAAGTATCACAAACACTGGCGCGATGACAATCAATAAAGCAACTGTAACAGGAACTGTTACATCTTCAGGAAGTGCTTTAACACTAAATGGAGCTAAAATTGTTAGTGGTGTGACATTGTCTAATGGATGTAAGTTCACTATGACAGCGGGCGAAGTATATCGTTCAAATGGTACAGCATTAACAAATTCAGGAACTGGTGCAATTGAAGTTTTGGGCGGTGTAATCGAAGGTACAACTTATGGTATTAACAACACAGGAACAGGCACAATAACAATTGGAAGTTTAACAAATGGAGTAATCAGTAGTGGAGACCCAATAATAACTGGTGGAACATATGGTGTTAAGACAAGCGCCAACTTCAACTTCTATGACGGTATGTTAAGAGGTAAGACAGGAAGCTATCAAGGCACAGTAACAGCTGTTGAAGAGGGAACACACATTAAGAAAGATACTCCAGAAGGAAATGGAACGGATTATCACAGAGCGTACATTGAAAGCAATGATGTCTTTGTGGAAGTTTGGGACATTTCAAAAACAGCGGGTACTGACGAAGTATACGCTGGCGTTAAAGTAGTTAAAGGTGACGGCGTAAACGCCGATACAAGATATAAACTTGTGGTTTGGGGAACCGGAGCTACAAAAGATTATGTATATGATTGGGACGAAAATGGTTATAAAGCTAATACGCCTTGGTACGAGAAGTATTCTACAAATATTGCAGAACTTGTTTTAGAAGAAGGCGTTAAAGAATATGGGGTTGCTTTGTTTGCTGGATTAACGGGTGTTACATCTGAATTGGTTCTTCCACAATCATTAATTAAATTGTCAGCAAGAACATTTAAAAATGATGCCGGTATTACAGGAAATGTGGAAATTCCATTAAACTTAACTAATATCGAAGGTGGAAGTAATCCATTTATAGGAACAAAAATAGAATCGTTTACTGTGGCAGAAGGTCATACAAAATATGGCGTACAAAGTGAAGGACTATATGACGTAGTAGAAAAAAATTTGGTAGCATATCCTGCGGGATCAAAGACCGCAGAACCAATAGTTGTAGAAGGAACTTGTTCGCTATATAATGGCGCTTTCTGGGGAAGTCAAAACATAAATACTATTATATTACCAGAATCGTTGACACATATTGGAGATTCTGCAATTGATACTACGAGTATCAAGGAAATAACGATACCTAAAAATGTTGTTCAAATTAATTCATATGCTTTTAATAGAAACTATTCATTGAAAAATGTATACTTAAAATCGACGTATATGACATTTGTTGGGACAAACCAGTTTTGCAACATGGCACCAAACTCAATCATCTACACAGAATCAAAAGAAATTGCAGATAAGTTTGTTGAGGGCACAACATATACAGCGGCAAACACAAGCATTTACTATCCATTCAAAGTGCTTGAAATGCCAGAGGATTTCGCGTTAACACTAGAAGATTCTATCAAGATAGAACCAACTATTAGAGACGGTAATCCAACAAATGATGTTGTGTACCAATGGTACTTAAATGGCAATCCAATAGCTGGAGCAAATTCAGCTACATATACAAAACCTACTGTTGAAGATTCAGACTCTGGTGATTACCAAGTGTTAATTAAGAGCGTTTTACAAGAAGATGGAACATACTATTACTCACATATGTCTGAAAAGACACACTTGAGAGTAAGAGACCACGTTGGTCCTGAAAATGTAAGTATTGCAGTAACATACCGAGATGATGCAAACGGTGTGGGATACGCGCAAGTTACAGTTACAGCTTCAGATACATACAGTGGTGTAGACAAATTCTATGTAAATGACGTTGAATTAACAAGTGGTGTTACAATCACAAACGACGGTACAGGCCTAACAGGCGGTAGCGGTGTTGCAGTGTTTGATATCAAGACGAAAGGTGAGTACAGAATTTCTGTTGCCGATGCTGAAGACAACAGAACAAACAGAACAATAAACGCATATCTAATTGAATACTTACCGGGATCTGCTTACCAGGTAACTGGTGATACGAAATCGCAAATTGTGATTAAAGACCATGTTATTATGTTGCGTGATTGTGGTTATGCGAAAGCAGGACACACATTTACGGGATGGAAAGATGACACAGGTGATTCTTATCCATTGTCAATGATTGGTGATATTCAATGGGATATTGAAAGAAACACAATTATGACGGCTCAATGGCAAATCAATACTTATACAGTTGAATTCTATAACGATGCTGGAGAAGGCCCTGTATTAGTTGAAAGAAAACAATATAACTACGAAGAAATAATCGATGTACCAGAGTTGCAATATCATGTTGCAGAAATGGTAGGAACAGATCAGTATAAGATTTACAGACATAAAAACAATTGGAAGGCAACCACTCTTGACAACCAATCTGTATTTAAAGCTGAAAATATTACTGCTGATAATATAAACTCTATCTGGATGGTAGATAGTAATGTAAGATACGATGCTACTTATACAGTAACAACCTATGATATAGGAAATGCTACAGTATACTTAGATGGTAACATGAGCGTTTCTGGAACGAATGCTGCGATCCAAAACGACGAAGGTGTTATCTTCATTGGACCATTACCTACAATCTATGGACCAGTTTATAACAATAACGGATTAATCTTCGATAATAGGTAAAACCTATATAAAAATTAACCCAAGCGAGGAGCTCTCACACTCCTCGCTTTTTTCATTGGATTTCCAACGGGGACACTCCTTCTTATCAAAAAATTTAGAACGGGGACGCTCCTTCTTATCAAAAAATTTAGAACGGGGACGTTCCTTCTTATTAAAAAATTAACAACAAGGGGCGTCCCCTAATTAAAAATTTTTTATTCGACAAATTTCGCCTTGACAAAAATTTTCTTTTTTCTTAAATTTTAGATGAGCCTTAGATAAAAGGTCTTTTATTCTTAGTTGCAATATCCTTTGCAACATTTCCATTTTTAAAATTCATATAAGGAGGTATTATGCCCAGAATAGCTAGAGAAAATCAAATTTCTAATTATTATCATGTAATTGTCCAAGGAGACGAGAAAAAATTTATTTTTAAAAAAGAAACTTCTAAACTGAAATACTTGCGACTATTAATGAAGAATGCATCGCGAAACAAAATACAAATTCTTGCATATTGTATTATGGATAATCATGCACATATCTTAGTCCATGTTTCGGAACCTTTGAATCTGTCAAAAATGATGTCGCAAGTAGGAACTTCTTTTGGCATTTATTACAGTAAAATTCGTCAAAATGTAGGACATGTATTTCGTGATAGATTTAAAAGTGAACCAATAGTAGATATTTCACATCTTGCAAATTGTATAAAATATATTCACGAAAACCCTGTAAAAGCTTGTATCGTAAATAATCCGGGGTTATATAGATATTCCAGTTATAATGAATATGCTCATAAAATCGGATCTTATAATCAAATTTTTTCTTTAAACATTTTTTCTACAGAAACACTTTCTACACTTACTCAACCATTAACGTTAGAATCAAATTTTTTGGAAGTCCCCCCAATCTTTGAAGATATAGATATTGTTTTTAGAGAACTTACTTTGCAGTACGATATGACAGATCTGCACAAAAAAGAAATTTTTGAAATATGCAATGAGTTGTTTGAACGTTGTAATGCTTCGCGCTTACAAATTTCTCAACGTTTAAATATTAGTTATTATCATTTAACAAAATTATTGAAAGAATATGAAAATTTTAAACAGGGACACTCCTTATTCTAAAAATTTTAATAATAAGGGACGTCCCCGTTCTAAATTTTTTAACAACAAGGGGCGTCCCTGTTCGCGAACCAACTCGCGAAATCTTGCGAAAAAATTTTTTCTGTATTATACTTTTCAAAGAGGTGGCTTAATATGAAAAAGTTTATTGCATTTTTGATAATGTTGATGTTTGTTTTTTCTTGTGCAACGGTGTTTGCAACGGGAGCAGCGTCAAATAATAAAGATGAGGTTATTTACTTGAATTCTTATGAGGAATATCAAGAGTTGTTAAAATCTATGGATGGCTCTGATGAGGCAAAGTCGGGGTATATTATAGATATGTTGGAATACATTATTAATGATGTGCCAACGCCTACTTTCAAGGCGAAAGTTTTGAGCGCGGGCGAAGTTAAGACTGAGTATACAGGTGATGCTTTAGAAGGCTACAATATGTATGTTTATCAAGATATAACCCTTTTAATTTTAGAGGGAGAATATGCGGGTAGAGAGTTTAGTGAATGTGCTTATCCAATAAAAGTAGATTCCTACTATAATATAAAGATGCCAAAAATTAAAGTTGGAGATACTTTATATGTGTGCATGTACGATGACGGCGAAACAGTTTACCCATATATTCAATACATAGATTCGGGCGTTACTAAAATTGGCTTTACGTTTGCTTTAGCTTTAATCGCTGTTGCAATGATACTTGTTTATACAGGTAAACACGGAGCGAAAATTCTTGTGCCAGTCGTGTTGTTAGTCGATTTATTATTCGTTGTATTCGCAGATTTTATTTTGAACTATATTGGTGTGTGGACTGCAGTTGTAGGAATTATTTTACTTACATCAATTGCGTTCTTTGCGCTTAAACTTGGAGTCGGAGCAAAACTTTCTACTGGAATGATTTCTCTTACAATTATTTTGGTTGTGATGACTTTGCTAATTTACGGATTTGATGCTATTGCGAACATAGCTGGGATATCTTATGAAGCCTCACAGCTTGTCGAAAGGGTTGCACCTATTATAATTGGAAACGAAATTACACCTGCTATAGATTTTCATGCTTTAAGTGTGGCTATTACAATTTTATTAATGGCAGTTGTACTAATTCCGATAATTGTTAAAACTATTGAAACTTTAGAAAATAATAATGCTGAAACAAAAGAAGAATTGAAAAAATATCTAGCTGAAAAGATTTTATTCGTAGTTGGAATTTTATTGGTAACACTAGTTCAAAAATATATGCTTGTATATATGAATGTCGGACGAGTTGAACAAATTTTAAATTCAGAAATACTTACAATTGAAGTTGCAAGAATATTATTTGTGGTAATTGCAATGGCATTATCTACAACAATTACAGAAATGGTTTCAAAGTTTTTAGATGACAAATAATCTGTGAAAACATACGGAAGTATAAAAAAATCTTGTTTTTAAAACTTTGTTATGATACCATAATTTTGTAAAAAATTTTTGGAGGTTAGAGTATGAAAAAAACGGTGATAGTTATAGGCGTTATAGCAATCGTGGCTGTGGTTGGTTTTGCATGCTTTAAGATGTTCGGAAACGATGGACCGGTTGGGCCTAATTTAATAGATAATAGAAATCCGCAAGGAGAAAGCGGAGAAGTACAAAATGGTTTGGCTTCTACAATTTTGATTGAACCAGTTAGCGTGGAAAACAAAATTGGTAATATCGATATCGAAAATACATATCCAGTTATTAAATCATTTAAAAACAAAGATTTTGAAAATAATATCAACACAAAAATTGCTGGAAACATTGCTGATTACAGAGCAGAAATAAGCCATGTAGTTGATGATGAAACTCCAGATACAAAGTTATACAGATACATTACAAGTTATGATAGATACAATTGGGGAGATTATTTAACACTTGTTATTAATCAAGACTATCAAACTGGTGGTATCCGTTCAAATACTTGGAAAGATATTTACAATATTAATGCAAGTACAGAAAGAATCATTTACTTAGCAGATATATTTGAACCAACAACTAACTATGAAGAAGCGATCATAAATGTGATCAATGAAAATAGTAAAGTTGAGTTTATTGGCGGAAAAGGACTTGAAAAATTATCTACATATCAAAAGTTCTATATCAAAGATGGTAAATTGATTATATATTTTGATCCGTCAGAAGTAGCTGGTGCTAAATACGGTGCACTAGAATATGAAATGCCTTTCACATTGGGCTCAGATGGATTCTTTAAGGTTGATTAGTAAACATGAGCGTTCAATAACTGAACGCTCTTTTTTATTTTTGCAATGGGGACGCCCCTTGTTGTCAAAAATTTTAATAATAAGGGGCGTCCCCCAATTAAAAAATTCGCAAGTCGGGGACACTCCTTATTATGAAAACTCGCTGGAGGTAGTATGAAGTTTTTAGCAGATAAGATTTCGGATAAAGTGAATAAGTATTATGAGACAGGAGAGGTGCAAGTTACCAACTTTTTGGATCCGGCGGAATTAGCTGAGCTTTCGGTGACTATACGTTACGTTGAGCATGTTGCTTACGGTGGTTTTGATGATTCAGAAAGAAAAGTGCTATTTATAGGCACAGAAAATGTGGATGATAACTCACGTTTGGCGGTTGTTCGAATTGAAACTACTAACAAACTTTCTCATCGTAGCGTTTTGGGCAGTTTATTAGGTCTTGGACTGAAACGTGAAATGCTTGGGGATATTGTGATTAAGGACAATATTTGTGATATAGTTATCGTGCGAGGTATCTTAGAATTCGTGCTTACTAACGTAAAATATGTTGGCCGCGAAAAAGTTAAGATGCAAGAAGTACAAATTGCTGATATAATGGTGCCGGAAGACACTTCGAAAGAAATTAGGACGACAGTATCTTCGTTAAGAATTGATTCAGTGATTAGCGCTGGATTTGGTATTTCAAGAGAACAGAGTGCGAACCTTGTAAAAGGGGAGTGCGTTAAGATAAATCACGTTGTAACCACTGGTACAGCTAAATCCGTGAAACTTGGTGATTTGATTTCTGTACGAGGAAAAGGTCGCTTAGAAGTTACAGAAGTTGTAGGACAAAGTAGAAGTGGTCGTGTGAAAATTGTGCTGAAGAAGAAATAAATTAATATATAGAAAGGAATGAATTATATGGAATTAGATGAGATGATTGTTAAGGATTGCATGGAGAACGAGAAATATTTGTCTCCATATGCGTGCTTATCTAAAAATGCAATAAGATTAGGAAGAGAAAATTCAGAAAACTGCCACGAGTTCAACGTGCGTCCACCGTTTTTTAGAGATGTAGACAGAATTTTGCATTCGACTGCATACACAAGATATATGGACAAGACGCAGGTTTTCGCATTTTTTAACAATGACCTTATCACGCATCGCGGACTTCATGTTCAATTCGTTGCAAAGATTGCAAGAACTATTGGTAGAGCACTTAAATTAAATGAAGATTTGATTGAAGCTATTTCGCTTGGTCATGATTTAGGTCATGTACCTTATGGACACACTGGTGAACGTTGCTTAAACAGAATTGCTCAAGCAAACGATATGGGATTATTCTTACACAACGTACAAAGTGTCAGAGTTCTTAAAGATATTGAAAACTCTGGAAAAGGCTTAAATATTACACTTCAAGTACTAGATGGCATCTTGTGCCACAATGGTGAAATGTTAAATCAAAGATATGAGCCAGATTTTGAAAAAACTAAGGAACAATTTTTAGAAGAATACGAGAAATCTGCTACAGTACCAGGTTTTGACAAGACTATTAGGCCAATGACTTTAGAAGGATGCGTAGTTAGAATTTCAGATGTTATTGCGTATATTGGTAGAGATTTGGAAGATGCAATATTGCTTAAAATTATTGATAGAGAAGACATTCCGGAATCTATCGTAAACGTGCTTGGAAATAAAAACTCTTCTATTATTAATAATTTGGTTGAGGATTTGATTAGAAACAGTTATGAAAAGCCTTATATTGAATTCTCGAAGCCAGTATTCTCAGCACTTAAAAAGCTTCTAGATTTTAACTACAAATACATTTATACAAGTGATTTGAAAGAAGATAAAGAAGAAAAGTTTGATGAAATGTTCAAAAAAGTATTCGAGGGACTTAGAAAAGAAATTGATGAAAAGGGTAGTGAAATCAACGAAATCTACGTTTCGCAGATGAATAGAGACTATACAAAAAGCAATTCCTCTGATAGAATAATATTCGATTTTATCGCGGGAATGACAGACAATTACTTCGCTGCACAATGCAGAAGACTGTACTTGCCTAGAATTTTCGGTCAAAACATTTATGAAGAGCTAAAAGTTTAATAAGCGAAAATATATTTAAAGGAGAAATAAAATGATTACAGCTAATGGCGTTACGTTAAGATTTGGAAAACGTACTTTATTTGAAAATGTAAATATCACATTTGCACCAGGCAACTGCTACGGATTAATTGGAGCAAACGGTGCTGGTAAAACTACATTTCTTAAAATTTTATCAGGAGAAATAGAACCTTCACAAGGTGAAGTTACTATGAATCCAAACGAAAGATTATCTGTATTAAAACAAAACCACCATGAATATGAAGAGTTTCCAGTAATGGAAACTGTTATCATGGGTAACAGCGTTTTATATAATATAATGAAAGAAAAAGATGCTTTATACGCTAAACCAGACTTCTCAGAAGCTGACGGCGTAAAAGCTGGTGAACTAGAAGCAAAGTTTGCTGAACTTGATGGATGGAATGCAGAAACAGATGCTGCAGTACTTCTTACAGGTTTAGGCGTTGAAACAGATTTGCATGATAAATATATGAAGGATTTAACAGAGGTTCAAAAAGTAAAAGTATTACTTGCACAAGCTTTGTTTGGAAATCCAGACGTATTGCTACTAGACGAGCCTACTAACTACTTGGATATTGAGGCTATTGAATGGTTACAAGAATTCTTAATCAACTTTGAAAACACAGTTATCGTTGTATCGCACGATAGATATTTCTTAAACTCAGTTTGTACACACATCGCAGATATTGACTTTGGTAAAATTACTGTATACACAGGTAACTATGACTTCTGGTATGAATCAAGCCAATTAGCTTTAAAACAAATGAAAGATTCAAACAAGAAGAAAGAAGAAAAAATTAAAGAATTGGAAGACTTCATTAGAAGATTTAGCGCTAACGCTTCTAAATCTAAGCAAGCTACATCTCGTAAAAAATTATTAGAGAAAATTCAACTTGATGAAATCAAACCTTCAAATAGAAAGTATCCTTACATTCACTTTGAAATGGATCGTGAACCGGGTAAAGAAATATTATTCGTTGAAAACATTTCAAAAACAGTTGATGATGAAAAGTTGTTAAACAATATTTCTATCAACGTTCAAAAAGGAGACAAAATTGCTTTTGTTGGACCAAAAGGATCAGCAAAAACAGAATTATTTGAAATATTAACAGACAATTCTATTCAAGATAATGGTGAATATAAATTTGGTATAACAACTTCTGTTGCTTATTTCCCTAAGGATTGTACAAAAGAGTTTATGCAAGATTTATCAATCACAGATTGGTTAATGCAATATTCAAAAGTTAAAGACGAAACTTTTGTAAGAGGTTTCTTGGGAAGAATGCTTTTCTCTGGAGAAGAAGCGTTGAAGAAAGTCAACGTGCTTTCTGGAGGAGAAAGAGTAAGATGTATGTTTGCAAAGATGATGCTTTCAGGAGCAAACGTTTTAATCTTTGATGAACCAACAAACCACTTAGACCTTGAATCAATCACAGCGTTAAACAATGGTCTAATTAACTTTAAAGGTGTAATTTTATTTACATCACATGACCACCAATTTGTACAAACAATAGCAAACAGAATTATAGAAATTACAGAACACGGAATCGTCGACAGAAGAACAACTTACGACGAATACCTAGGATTAAACGTATAATTTTTTTACAAAGGGGACGCCCCTTGTTATCAAAATTTTAACAACAAGGACTGTCCCCTAATTAAAAAATCGCAAGTCGGGGACACTCCTTGTAACAAAACTCTATTTTAGAGGTGATTATTTTTGAAAACTAATATTAATGGCGTTGAAATAAATTATGAAGTGATGGGCGAAGGTAAGCCGTTACTTCTTTTACACGGTTGGGGTGCTTGCATTAATGCAATGGCCCCAATTTGGCAGTTTTTCAAAGATTCTAGGAAGGTGTATGTTATAGATTTTCCTGGTGAATCTGGAGAGAGCGATGAGCCACCGGTTGCTTGGGGTGTACCGGAGTATGCAGAGCTTACAAAAATTTTTATAGAACAAAATCAAATTGAAGGCTGCGATGTAATTGCTCATTCGTTTGGCGGAAGAGTTACAATTTATTTAGCGTCACACTATGAAAAACTTTTTGATAAAATAATTTTGACGGATGCAGCTGGAGTAAAGCCTAAAAGAACATTAAAACAAAAAGTAAAATCAAAAATATTTAAAATAGGGTGTGTTGTTATAAAAGCGATTTTGCCTAAAAATAAAAAAGATGAGGTGCTTGCAAAATACAGAGACAAGCACAGTTCGGCTGATTATAAATCTCTTAAATCTGAAAAGATGAGAGAAACTTTTAAGAAAGTTATTAATCTGGATTTAACTCCGGATTTAAAGAATATAAAAAATTCTACACTTTTGGTGTGGGGCGAAAATGACAAAGATACTCCGCTTTACATGGCGGAAACCATGGAGAGTCAAATCGAAGACTCGGGAATAGTTGTGATAAAGAACGCGGGACATTTCTCGTATCTTGATAATTCTGCACAATACTGTGCGGTAGCAGACAACTTTTTGAATTCAAAATAATTTTAGTTGGAGGCGTGTTTAATGATAGAATTTTTTCAAATATTAACATCAAATATTATGATGTATGGACCATGGATTATTTATATGTTCTGTGTTCCAAGGTTGTTGCATATGATGCAATTGGAAGGATATAAGTTTAGAGATTACGTTCGCTGGATGGGCAAGAATATCGGAAAAGTTTTTAAACCTGGATTGATTCAGCTTGCTTTTGTGGGAGGCTATTCAATATTTCTTGTAATTTTAAATAGCATCTTGCTTAAAGCGGCGCCACAAGCATTTGTATATGAAGTGTTTTTTGCTGAATATATTTCTTTACTTGCGATTTTTGCGGCTGTAAATATAAAACAGATTGTTAAAGATAAAAAAGAAAGAAAAAATGCGAAGAAAAAACTAGTTTATACTTCTCGTGCAAAACGTTTAATGTTTTGGAACCTAGTATTAATTGTACTTGTGTATGCAAGCTATATGCCAATGGGAATGGGAAGTGTTGATCCGAATGTACCAGGGTCTATATTCTTATATTTGATTGTTTTACTTGATTTCTTCTCTTTGATGATTGCCTTCTTACCATTAAACATGGCTATTGCAAACTTCTTGGCGTATCCAACAGAAGCAGCTTTGCAAGATGGATACAAGAATAAAGCTAGAAGAAGATTAAAAAGTAAAAAATTCAGACACATTATTAGAATTGGTGTTACAGGAAGTTATGGCAAAACAAGTACTAAACATATTTTGAAAACAATTTTAAGTGAGAAATTTAACGTATACGCAACTCCAGAAAGTTACAACACTGCAATGGGCAACGCAATGTCTATCCAAAAAGATTTGCAACCAGAGCATGAAGTATTTATTTCTGAAATGGGCGCAAGATACAAAGGCGATATTAGAGAAATCTGTGATTTCGTAATGCCTCAATATGCGCTTATTACATCAATCGGACCACAACACTTAGAAACATTTGGTACAGTTGAAAAAGTTGCAAAAACTAAAGCGGAATTATTAAACATGTTGCCAACAGATGGCGTTGTATTTTTGCCACGAGATAATGAATGGTGCCAACAATTATATAACGCAGAGACTCATGAAAAATATTGTTACACTTTGAAAAATTCAAATGCAGATGTATATGCAAGAAATATAATTTTAGATGACAAAGGTTGTTCTTTTACAGCTCATACTTCAATTGGTGAAATTAAATGTGTGACAAAACTTTTAGGAGAACACAATGTAATAAACATTTTGGGGTGTATTGCAATTGCTGTAAAACTAGGTCTTACTAAAGAAGAGATAGAAAGTGGAGTTTCAAAGATTGAACCAATTCCACATAGATTGCAAATTTTAGATAGTGGCAATGGAACAATTGTAATTGATGACGCATTTAACTCAAATCCGGTTGGCGCTAAGATGGCATTAGATGTGCTTTCTAAATTTAAAGGCAGAAAAATTATTATTACTCCTGGTATGGTAGAACTTGGAGTTCAAGAAGAAAAAGAAAATAGACAATTCGGAAGAAATATGGCAAGAGTTGTTGACATAGCAATTTTAGTTGGCATGAAGCGTTCAAAACCAATTGTAGAAGGTTTAAGAGCGGGTGGGTTTGATGATATGAATGTTCATGTTGTAGCAAGTCTAGATGATGCTACAAAAAAACTTGCAGAGCTTACTAAAAAAGGCGATATAATTTTGTTTGAAAATGATTTGCCAGACAACTATAACGAATAAGGGGGAGTACAGATGAAAAAAGTTGGTGTTATTTTTGGTGGTGTGACTTGTGAGCATGATGTTTCAATTGTTACAGGTATACAACTTATTGAAAATATAGATAAAAGTAAATACGAAGTTTATCCAATATACATTCATTCAGACGGTGAGTGGTATGTTGGCGACAAACTTTTAGATCAAAAGATTTATAAAGAGTTTGATAAAATAAAAAACACTTTAGATAGAGGTTATATAGCTCCTACAAAACCGGGAATTATAATGCAGGCCAAAGGACTTTTCTCAAAGGAAAATTTTATTAAATTAGATGTAGTTATTCCAGCAATGCATGGAATGAACGGCGAAAACGGTTCGCTTCAAGGACTTTTAGATTTAGCAGATTTGCCATACACATCATCAGGAGTTTTAGGTGCTGCTGTTGGTATGGATAAAATCATGATGAAAAAAGTATTTGATGCATTCGATATTCCAAACTTGACATACACACATTTCTTACGTGGTGAATGGGAAACATCAAACGATGAAGTAATCAAAAAAGTAGAAGAAAAATTAAGATATCCGATGTTTGTAAAGCCTGCTAACTTGGGTTCAAGCATAGGTATTTCAAAAGCTACAGATAGAGAAAAATTAATCGAAGCTATAAACGTTGCTGTTGCATATGATGAAAGAATTATCGTAGAAAATGGCGTAGAAGATTTAAAAGAAGTTAACTGCTCTGCTTTGGGTAGAGGAGAAAAAGTTGAAGTTTCAGTTTGCGAACAACCAGTTTCTTGGAAAGAGTTTTTAACATTCGATGAAAAATATTTAAGAAACGGCGGCAAAAAAGGTGGAGCTAAAAACTCTGGCGAAGCTGGCGGAATGGAAAACATGACAAGAAAAGTTCCTGCAGATATTACGCCAGAACAAACTGCAGAAGTAAAAAGATTAACAGCAGAAGTATTTACAGCGCTTAACTCAAAAGGTGTTGTGCGTATCGACTTTATTATCGATAACTCGGACGGAAAAGTATATGTAAATGAAATCAACACAATACCAGGTTCATTTGCATTCTATCTATGGGAACATGACAATATCAAATACCCAGAACTAATCGATAGATTGATTGCAATTGCAGAAGAAGAACATGCAGAAAAGAAAAAGAACACATACACATACAATTCAAACATCATCGAAAGCGTGGGAGCTTCACTAAAATCAGGAATAAGAAAATAAACTAAAGCGAGGATTTTCTCCTCGCTTTTTTCTTTTGTAAATTTACAAAGGGGACGCTCCTTATTGTTAAAAATTTAGCAACAAGGAGTGTCCCCTCTGCAAAAAAGTACTTTATTTAATTTATAAGTTCTTATATAATTATTTTGAATAATTAGTTTCGGGAGGTACAAATGAAAAAGTTTAGTGTTTTCTTGGCGCTATTATGTTTGACGATGTGTATTTCGACGACTTCTTTGGCGGCCAAATTTTATGATACAAAAGGAACTGAATATGAAGGAATGGTAGATAGAATTGCTGCCCTTGGAATTATCAATGGTATTTCCGAAAAAACTTTTGCTCCAAACAAAGGTTTAACAAGAGCAGAATTCGCAAAGATAATTACATACACGAAGGGTATGCAAAAGTTCGCGGATGAAACAGATCTTCCTTCAAAGTTTAAAGATGTAAAGAAAAATCACTGGGCAAAAAACTATATCATGGTTGCTGAAGATATGGGATTTTTAAAAGGTTATGAAGATGGTACTTTTAGACCAGAACAAGAAGTGACTTATGCAGAATTTATTGCTATCACACTTAGAGTTTTAGGATATGTAAATATAGACGAAACTTCTGGCTCTACTTGGTATAGCGGATATATCAAAAGAATGATAGAAATTGATTTGCATAAAGGCATGCCAGAATTCAAAAGTTATGATGCTCCTGCAAAACGTGGCGACGTAGCAATTATGTGGTGGAACATGCTTGTTTCAGACAGATGGGCAATCGATGCACAATCAGAAGGTTCTGGATTGCATTACACATATTCTTCTAAAACACAGCTAGAATTTTTATTTCCAGATTTTATTTATGTAAGAGGAACAATAAATGGAATGTATAACCCTAGATCTGGTGATATGCTTGGTGTTCAAATCGGATACAGTGGATACAAGACACAATCTAACGTGCCTCTATATGCTTTAGGTGCTAAAGCAACAGGTTTATATGATCCAGACACAAAGCTTCTTTATGGATTAGCTATAGATGAAAATTTTGAAAATTACAAATGGGTTTCAGGCCCGATTTTCTACCTAGAAGAACAAGGTATTAAATTAAAATCCGCAAAGACAGAAGATTGGTATGGTAGTAAAAATGATGCAAATTACGCATATGTTTTACTTTCTAAAGAAGATAACAGCGTGCTTAGAATTGTGTATTTAGATGCAAGTGAATCTTGGGTTGTTAATTCTGTAAAACTAGAAGAACCGAAAGATGAAGATGGTAATAAATCTTCTGATGACAATGATGAAGAAGATCCATACAAATTAGTGTATATAAATGGATCAGAAGAAGCTATTACATCAAATAATGCAATTATAATTGTTAATGGCGAAAAGGTTGCGTGGGAAGATATTCCTGAAGATGCAGTTCTTACAGAACTTATAAAAGATAGAGTATATACAATTGAAACAAAAACTATTTCGGGTGTAGTTACAAACTACGACAAAATGAGCGATTTATATATTGACTATGATAGATATATAGTTGCTGATGGTTGTGTGTATACGATCTATGGTGAAAACGAAAGCGAAGATGGAAAGAAAACAGACAAATTAAAAACATATAAATATTCATCTTTGAAAAAGAAAAAATTTGAAGAATTACTTCCTAGAAAAATTACATATAGATTGAATGTGGCAGAAGAAATTCAAAGTATAGAATTTGGTAGATACAAACCAAGTAGTATTATTGATAAATATGACAACGGCGATTATAGATTCTTCTTTATAGACTCTCTTGGATATACTGGTTCTGGAGAAGAAAATGCAACAATTGGTGGAAAGTCTTTTGGCGGAAAAATACTTCGTTACAAAGTAAAAGATACAGATGATTTAGCAAAGGGTGCATTTGTATTTGTTGGTGATCTTGATAATGGTAATGCGGGAGAATGTAGAATTTTAGATAGTTCAAATTCTTTTGATGACGACCTAGCTCTTGAATATGATATTCGAGATGAATATTCATATGGTGGCTTTGGAGAATATGCAATAACGGATGATACGTTAGTGTTCCAAGTGTTAAAATACTACAAAGAAAATTCGCTTGATGAAGTTGAAAAAGTTACAATGCAAAGAGTTGAATGTGTTGAAGATATTGAAAATTTAGATAAGTATAAAATTCATTTATTGTATAACGAAGAGATGAATATTGATATTGTACTTGCAGAAAGAGAGCTAAATAAAGCAGTTTATCCAGTAGGTAGAATCATGGAAATTTGGAATTATTCTCCGGATGATGATTCAGATGCTGACAAGAAATTGGTTAAAGTAAAAGTAGGAACTGTTGGCGATGCGTCTTTTGTAGCGGTGGCTTATGAAGGTGATTGCCAATGGGGAGAACTTGTAACTTATGATCCAGAAACAAAAGAAGATTTCTTAGTTATAAAAGAAAGATTCAGAACAGAGTTTTTAGGATATAAAGGCGATATAGTTATAGAAACTGCATCAAAAAGAGATCATATAGCAACTGTTGTTGGAGAATCAAACATACTTGATTTGAGAGAACAAACTTATGAGTACAAAGGCAAAACTTATGATTTACTAGATTATAAGTATTTGCTTACAACAGTAAGACATGACAGCGAATATGATTCTTGGGGATTTATGCTTACAAAATTCTATGAAAAAGAAGATTTAGAGCTTAAAGCAGGAGACAGAATAGCATTTAATGAATTAAACGGAATCGCAGTTATATACAGAGGATACACTGACTAGTAAAAAACAGACGTGGCAAAGATTTGCCACGTTTTTTTATTGCCAGAAAATAGGATAAAAATTGTTGCACATATTTTGCAATATGATATAATTTAAGCGAAAGACTGTTTTTGCAAGGAATGAAGTAAGTTGAAATACAAGAATTATTATAAAATTCTCGGCCTTTCAAGCGCTAAAGCGACGGACGAGGAAATCAAAAGTGCATATAGACATCTAGCCAAAAAGTATCATCCTGACTTGAACAAAGGGAATGATGCTGTGGCAGAAAAATTTAAGGATGTAAATGAGGCGTATCATGTCTTGGGAGATGCAAATGCTCGTAAAAAATATGATAGGGTTCATTTTGCCTATAAATTTAGAGATGGCTTTTCGGCTGAAAATGTGAAGGAAAAAATCAATGTTTCGTCAGGAGCAAATGAGTTCTTCACGGCATTCTTTGGTACCAAAAAAGAAAATATAGTTACAAATTTTGATAAATATTACGAACAAGCCAAACCTAAAAAGGGTGAGGATCTAGAGGCTAGTATAGAAGTTTCTTTAGAAGAAGCGTTTTTCGGGGGCGAAAAAAAGATAGCTTTTAGAGTCCTAGATAACATGATCAAAACGCTTGTAGTTAATATCCCAAGAGGTATTCATACGGGCGAAAAGATCAGAATTGCTGAACAAGGCCAACCGGGGGAAAATGGTGGCCAAAATGGTGACTTATATATCACAGTTACTGTACTTCCACATGAAAAATACACGATTTCTGAGGCAAATTTGGTGGTAGACCTACCAATTACGCCTTGGGAAGCTGTTTTAGGAGCTGAAGTGAGCGTTCAGGGCATAGATTCTAATATTTATATTAATATTCCAGCTGGAGTTCAAACTGGAGATACTTTTAGGGTAGCAAAAGGCGGATATTTCGACAAAAAAGGCGTTAGGGGCGACCTTTTAGTTGTAGCCAAAATAATGATACCTAAAGATATATCAAGCAAGGAAAAAGAGTTATTTATTAAATTAAAAGAGATTTCGACCTATAATCCACGTGGGATTAATTGACATTTACATAATAATTTGCTATAATAAAGATGTCAACAAAGTGTATTGCACCTAGAATTTCTGGATTGATAGGCCGAAATACTTAGAAAAGGGGTATTGATATGGAACCATTAACAGAAAAGAATTTTACTATAATTGATCCGCCAGGGATGAGCACACTAGCATTTTTAGTTAATAACCCTGAGGAGGGAACGGATTATTGTACACTTCAAAAGATTGAATTTACATTACCGAACCCAAAAGATTGTAGTGAAAAAACATTCTATATTGATCCAAAGGATGCAGCTTTTGAAAATAACATTATTTTGTTAACAATTGGGCCAGATAAAGCGTTGTTAAATACCGCTGTATTTACCCAAGACAACAGATTGTATATTTCAAAAAAGCCTACTAACATTGGATTTAAGGTTTTGTTCAGTGATGAAAATATGGACTTCAAAGATTTGAAGTACACTCCAAATTTTAAGAGACCTATCTCAATAATTGATCCGGACATTCCAGATGAAGTACATCCTGTGCTTTACTATGATGAAACTGAAAATATGGTAAAAGCCAAGGTGAGACTACAATCTAACAAGTCTTATATCGCTTTAGAAATTAAGGCGGACTAGGAGTTGTAAGGAGGGGATTTTTATGAGAATTGGAACAAATACTGGAAAACGAATTGATAATGCTTTTGACAAGTCTGACAAGAAAGATTTTGGAATTTGCCCAAGAGTTAGACCTGACAGAGAAGGTGTTTTTCATTCTGCAGACAGAAGTATTGAGCTGAATGAAGAAAGATAATTTAAAAGAAATTTAAAATATTTCCAGGGGAGAAGTTTGCTTCGCCCCTTGGGTCATGTCTGAAGATAAACTTCATTGATACACGAAGGAGGAACGCCATATGGCAAGATGGTGGAAAAAAGTTAAAAAGCCTTTGATACTGTTAGGGATAGTGTTTGTAATACTAGCCCTATTTTTCGTTCCAGCGATAGGTAGAGGTTTTTATGAAACTACGCTAGGTGAAGCTAGTAAATATCCTGGCAAAAATGTTATTGAAGTAATGCTGTTTACATTAAATGATTTTGGTAACAATTTAAAAATATGTTTTGGACCAGGGTTTAGTTCATATTTAATTGGATTAGAAATTTTCGGTATTTTCTATCTAGCTTTTGTAGCAGCGATGCTTATAAGAATTTCTATGAGAAGTGACTATGAAAGAATTGAGCATGGTTCTGCTGACTGGTGTACTCAAAACGAAGCGTATCAAATCCTTGATCCTAAAAAGGGTATGATTTTGGCAGATAAGTATTACTTACCTGTTTTGCCAGAAGCTCCAACTGGTAAGAATGGTAACATTCTTGTAATAGGTGGATCTGGTGCTGGTAAATCTGCTTCATTCGTTATTCCGAACGCGTTACAACAATTAGGTTCTTATGTTTTCACAGACCCTAAAGGTGAGTTATATGACAGAACAGCAGGATTCTTTAAAAGAAAAGGATATGAAGTTCACGTTATTAACCTTGTAGACCCTCGTTACAGTGATGGATACAACCCTCTTTCTCATATTAGAGGTACAATAGATGTTGATACTGTTGCAAAGATTATTTCGAATAAAGAAGGTGGCGACAAGAAAGGTTCTGACCCATTCTGGGATCAAACTTCTGAAGCCCTTTTAAAAGCGGTTATTTATTACATATTATTAAATAGACCAAAAGAAGAACATTCATTATCTAGCTGTCTTGCTTTAGTAAGACTTGGTGGTGAAAATGAAGGTGAAGATTTAAGAGATTTATTCATGGCGTTGCCTTTTGACAACCCTGCTCGTAAAGCTTTTGAAACAATTCGTTTGGGTTCTGAAAAAACATTCTCAAACATCTTGGTTTCACTTGCTGCTAAACTAGAAGCGTTTGACTCTCCGGAAATTTCAGCGATGACAAGTACAAACACAATTGAGTTCCCAGAGTTAATTAATAAAAAATCTGTATTATACTTTATTACTCCAGCAACAAACGATACATACAACTTTATCATGAACATATTCTTCTCACAGATGCTTGATAGATTGTATGAGTATGCTGATACGTTAGGAGGAAAACTTCCTACACCATTGTTCCTAATCCTAGATGAGTTCGCTAACATTGGACGTATTCCTAGATTTGAACAAATTTTGAGTACATGTAGATCTTATAGAATTAACATCAGTATTATCTTACAAAGTATTGACCAATTGATTGCGATATACGATGAAAAAGTTACAGAGAACATTATGGCTAACTGTAGTACTCACTTATTCTTAGGTAGTAATGCTCAAAAGACTTTGGAAACATTCTCGAAACAGTTGGGTGAGAAGACCATTACCCGTGATAATGTTTCAAGAAGTACGGACAAAGAGTCTAACTTTAGTGGACGTAGTTACTCTGACCAAATTATGGCGAGAGCTTTGATGACGCCAGATGAACTTCGTAGAATGGAAAGTGACACTTGTATCATCTTGATTCAGGCTGTTAAGCCAATTAAAGCTAAGAAGTATTTCTATTGGACAATGCATCCGGCTTGGAAAGAAGCTAAGACTTGTGAAGCAAATCATAGAGCAATTGAGGCGCCAGCAAGAGGTGAGTATAAAATTACAAATCCATATGAACTACAAAGTATGGATGATATATTTGGACCAGCGCCAACGCAATCAACACAGTCTAGACCTATTGGCGGTAATGTAGAAGTTGATATGGGAGGAATTGCTCCAGCATCTGCTCAAGCACCAAAGACATCTGCTGCACCAAATCTTGATATAATGGGTGCGATGGGAACTCCTGCAGCAAGGCCAGCAGCGCCAGCTTCAAAACCAAAAGATGAACCAATGATTCAAGGCAATATAGATGATTATGACTTACAAGCAGAACTTGAGAAAAAGTTCGATGAATTATTTGGAGATTCATATAAAAAGAATAATACATACTAAAAACAAAGCACTCCTATCGGAGTGCTTCTTTTTTTTAAGAGAGGGGACGCTCCTTGTTATTAAAATTTTTACAACAAGGAGCGTCCCCGTTGTAAAAAGGTTAAAATAATTGCTTATAAAATTTGGTAATGATATAATATTTTCACAATAAATTTTAATATAGGAGAATGTTAATGAGATTTATTCATATTGCTGATTTGCATTTAGATACGCCTCTTGTTGGTCTTAAGAATAATCGTACAATTATAAAAAAGAGACGTGCTGAGCAAAAGCAAGTTATTAAAGATATAGTTAAAATGATTAAGGATGAAGAAATTCCGGTTTTGATTATTGCTGGCGATGTGTTTGAACAAAAGTTTGTTGAGAAAAAGACTATCGAATATTTGATAAATCTTTTTCAACTTATTCCAAACACAACTATTTTAATCACACCAGGAAATCATGATCCGCTTATAAAAAATTCACCATATAAAACATTTGCATGGCCAGAAAATGTACATATTTTTGATAGCACAATTTCTAAAGTTTCTGTTGGCGATGTAGATTTTTATGGTTATGGTTTTGAAAACTATGAGTTGCAATCTAATGAATTAGATGATTTTGAAGTTGATGATGCAAGCAAGTTAAATGTACTTGTAACTCATGCAAATTTAAATGGAGATTCAAAAAAATATAACGATATTAACGCAAAGAGTTTAGCACAGTTTGACTATGTTGCACTTGGTCATATTCATTTGCAAAAATTGACTGATTCAATTGTATATCCGGGTTCGTTGTTATCTTGTGGTTTTGATGAACTTGGTGAACATGGAATGGTTATTGGTAATTTCGAAAAAGGTAATGTCACATATGAATTTAGAAATATGGAATCAAAACATTACAATATTTTAGAAGTTGATGTTACTGATTGTAAGATTGCTTCTGACGTAGTTGATAAGTTGGAGCTTGGCGAAGACATCTATAGAATTGTTTTAAAAGGTGCAAGAAATATAGATGTTAAAGAAGTTCGTGAAGCAATTTTTGCTTTAGAAAAAAGTGTGTGCGAGGTAAGAGATGAAACTCATTTACCATACAACTTAGAAGAAATTGCTGCTCAAAAAACTCTTAAAGGAATCTTTACTAAGAAGATGCTTAAAGAGTTAGAAGATTTTCCAAATCAAAAAGAGTTAATAATGAAAGCAATAGAAATAACATACAATTCGTTATAATTTATTTAATAAGGAGTAGAATATGAAAATCTGCAAAGTTCAGATAAACGGATTCCGGAAACGTTTCAAACAAGAATCTAGATTTTGATTCTGGAATCAATTTGATTCGCGGAAGTAACGAGTCAGGGAAGTCCACTTTTGCACATTTTATTAAAGCGATGTTATATGGTGTAAATCGTAACAAAGCAGGCAATGCTTTTTCTGATTTTGAACGCTTTAAACCATGGCAAGATTGCGATTTTAGTGGCAAGATGGATTACATCTTAGATGACACAAAATATTCCGTTTTTAGGGAATTTAATCGAAATAACGCTAAGATTTATGATGAGTCTGGAAATGAAATTACAGCGATGTTTAATAAAGATAAAAGTAGAGGCTCAGAAATTGGTTTTGAACAACTTGGTGTTGATGAAGAAACTTTTGAAAGTACAGTTTTTGTGTCGCAAAAAAATGTTACATTAGACTCGACAGATAGAAATAATACGATTCAAAAAATAACAAATATTATTCAAAGTGGAGATGAATCGATTTCTTATGATAAAGCAAAAGCAAAGCTTGATAAAATTCTTCATGATGAAGTTGGTACAGAACGTACCAGAAATAAACCGATTAATATAGTTACAAGTGAAATTGAAACTGTTGAAAAGACAAAAGAAAGTTTGATTAATAATAAGTTCAAAAAAGAAGAGTTGAGTGATAGACAAAAAGCAATCACAGAAAGCTTAAATGAACTTGCTAAATCTTATGCGCGTGTGAAAAAAGTTTTTGAAGTTAAAGATAGATATGCAGGACTTGTTTTAGAACGTGAAAAAGAATATGAAATTTCAATTAAAGTTTTAGAAAAAGAAAAAGAAGACAAAACAAATAAACGTAAACAAGCAAAGAATAGAGCTGTTGCAATTTCTACTTTGTTACTTGCAATTACATCTTTAGCGTTAATTGCAGCGGGATTATATATGTATTCGTATATACCAAGTGTGTTGATTTTAATTGCATATTTTTTAATTGCAAATGCTTTTAAAGGAGAAATAAATGTAACATCAGTACAAGATATTGTTGTAGTCAAAGAAAATTTGAAGCGTAAAGAAAAACGTGAATTGGAATTACTACAAAAAGAGGGAATAAGTGAACATCTTATCGCAAGAAGTCTTGGAGATGTTAAGAAAGTTATGCAAGAGATGGAAGAACAAAAGAAAGAGTTGCTTCTTGAAGAACACAAGATTAAAATAGAAAATGAAAGTATTAGTGAACACATCGATAGATTAAATGACGTCGAAGAACAACTTTATGAATTGTATGAAAAGGAAGAAGATATTCGTCAATTGGAATTTGAGATTAAACTTGCGATGGAAAAACTTGATGAGGCTTATGAAGAAATAAAGGCTGATATTGTACCTCAAATTCAAGAAAAAATTAAGAAGAATATTTCTCTTATGACAAACGGAAAATACACGGATACTATTTATAATGATAGACAAGGAATAATGCTAGAAAATACGGTGGGAGAAATTGTTTCGGTAGATAAGTTAAGTGGTGGAACAATTGATCAAATGTACTTAGGCTTTAGATTTGCGTTGGCAGAGAAGATTGGAAATGCGCCAATTATTTTGGATGAACCATTTGCTTTCTTTGATGATGAACGTTTAGAAAATGTATTGAATACTTTGATAGAAAAATCAAAAACAACTCAAATATTTATTTTGACTTGTTCAGATAGAGAACAAAGAATTTTAAATAAATTGGGTGCAAAATACAAGGAGGTTTGTCTATGAAAAAGAAGTGGGGAATAGTAATTGCAATTTTAGTAATCGTACTTTTAATAGTTGGTATAATTTTTGTTACGATGAAAGACGGTGTGTGGATTGAAAGTGGAGACAATCAAAAGGATAGCAATTCTGGTGAAGGTCAATCAGTAATTATTACTTCTGGAGAACAAACTGCAATTAAAGATGCAACAATTAAAGTTGGAGAGTTTATTATTGAAAATTTAAGTATGGAATATACTGATGGATATACTTTCATCAAGGGTGATATTGTAAATAACACAGATAAGAATTATATGGAAGGTGCAAGTTTTAGAATCTCACTTTTTGAAAATGAAAAAGTATTGATGACATTTCCTGTTATGAGTAGTACTCTTATTGCAGGAGGAAGAAGTTCTTTCAATACGCAATTAACTTTAGATTGCACATTGGCTACAGATATTGTAGTGGATTTAGTTGAAGCACAATAAGTAAATAAATAAAAAACAAGGACGCCCTTTCGGGCGTCCTTTAATTTTGCAAAGTGTTTAATCACGGCACTGAAGCATGACGTAATTCTTGGGCTTTGCGAAAGAAGGCACAGAATTCCGTGCTTTCTCATAAAGAATGGTTCCGTAAAATACACGTGCATCGTTGAAAGTTCTGAACTTTTGACGATTGTTTTTAAGAACGACATTGAGTTTGGGGTCGTTCTCTTCGTCGGGATTAAAAGTATTCTCTGCAAGCCAAGATGCGGCCATGTCTCTCCTTTCTTCAACGTCGGTGATCTGATACTCCTTCGAATCAAGAATCGTATCACCGAAGTAGATTGTTTCAGAGATGCTATAGTCGTTTTCGGTAGGTTTGCAGTTGCGCGTTTCTTCTACATGAATCAGGTGAGGAGCAACCTCCAACAGCATTTGCATATCGACGACCATTGCGTTGCTGATTAAGTACAACACTTGGGTTTCTGCTTCTGCAGCTCTCTTGTAAAGAGAAATGTTCTTGGGGATGCCAAGAATCATCTTCTGGGCGAGGAGCGTACAGGAAGCTCTATCGATTTTGCGTCTGCTAGGATCGTTTGTTGCGGTGTACCATCCGTTATTTTCACGGATGTACAAGTATTCGACTAAGCCGGCGGCGCAAGACATTGCAATTTGTCTACGATCACCGGAAGAATAAATGTCGTCGTACAACTTGTACAAAACATCGCACAGTTTTACCCGAAGCTCCATGATGCGGTAGTAGTTCCGCTTGTTGAAGCCTTCAAAGGGGTTGCTTTCAATGCTCAACGGCCAGTTGGATGCTCGAATTGCTTTTTGTAAATAGTTAAAGCAATCGAGGTCGGCCAGTAGATCGTTGGACAATTCCTTTGTGAACCGTCCATAAGGTACATTTGACAATTTGATGCCGCCACACTCTTGAATAGCAGCGATGGTTACTACATCTTCCAGAACATCACGCTTAGCAGCCTCAACGATCATACGCGCATAGCGTACAGAAATGGGGAGCAAAGACATAGTCTTGCCGATTTCTGTGATTTCGTTGTTCTCATCGAATGCTCCGAGAGTTTGCAGAGTTTTCTGCGCTTCCAGGATCTTTTCGATGGGAGGCTGGTGAAAGAATTCAATTTCACTAGCGGTAATGCCTGCAGATGCAAGGCGAAGCACGACCTGTGTAATGCTGCCGGTATAGATATCCGGAGTAGAATGCTCTTGGAGCTCATCTCTGGAAACTTCACCGCACCATACATAGATGCCGGGCTTTGTGCGTCCTGCACGACCTTTTCTTTGCAACATGTCCGAACGACTGATGTTGCCGATTGTGAGAGTCTCGAGACCATCGATGATATCCATATGTCTCTCAAGACCCGAATCGACTACGGCGTCTATATCCGGAATGGTGATGCTCGTCTGAGCAACGTTTGTTGCAATGACCACTTTCGGGCGGGAAGTAGGTAAGAAAACTACCTCTTGCTCTTCGAGCGGCAGGTCAGCGTGCATGGGGAAGATATCCGCATCGAGATGAATACTCTTTAAGTAGCGGATATGCTGCGAAATCTCGTATTTGCCAGGTACGATTGCGAGAGTGTTGCACCCTGCCTCTACGAGTTTGACGATTTCTGCATTGATGTCTGTGCCGATCCTCTCTTCGATGGGATACTGTCTACCGGGAACCCGGATGACGGGAGCGTCATCGAAGAATTTTGCGACATTTTCGTCCATGGTCGCAGACATCAAAACCACCTTGGTTTTGAAGCCATTTTTGATTTTGAACTTCAAGAAGCCCACGAGAGCTTCAGTGTTGATGCCCCACTCCTGAATCTCGTCAAGAATCAGTACTTTTGTGGGATCGCCTTCTTCATCGCAGAGTTGCTTGATTAGCTCCAGGCCTTCGGTTGAATATAGGATTTTTGTATTAGGCCCGAAAAGCTTCTCAAATGCCGTTTGGTAACCGGCAATTTCGCCATGAGGAACGCCAAGTTCGTCAGAAACTCTCTTAGAGAGCGTGGTAGCCGCGGCTCTGTTTGGTGTGGTTATGTTGATGTAGGTATAACCAGCCTTCAGTAGCGCTATGGGTACCTGGGTGCTCTTTCCGGCGCCTGTTTCGGCAACAATGGCAACTACTTGATTATTTTTTATTGCCTCAAGAATTGCCTGAATTGCTTCGGCGATGGGATATAGAGAGCCTTTGATTTCTTCGGCTATCCGGCGCATTGCCTCTGTCTCAAGGGTATGGTTTATGCTGTTTTTTGGTTGTACATGATAATCTTGCATTGTGTTATCCTCCTATTCTTTAGTTTTTTGTGTTTTTTACTGAAATAACACGTATTGCTAGGGAATCCAACCAACAATATTGTACCATAAATTCCAGATTATGTCAAGTTTTAACAACTTTTGAAAAAACTTATTTTTGCTTGAAAAATAGCATATTTGAACCTGTCCCTCATTGACGAAAAAGTTGTAAAATTTGGCAATTGAAATGCGTTTTTTGTTGTAGTAAAATATGTTTAGATATGTATACAAAGGAGAAGTTTTTCTCGGATTGGTGGAGATTAAATGAAGAATTCAAGAGGTATTTCGATGATTTCTTTGATTATTACTATCATTGTTACCGTTATGCTTGCTTCAATGGCATTATCTACAGGTACAAGATATTTAAAAGATAGTAAGAAAAAGGAACAAGAAAATTTCATAGAAGTATTGTCAAGTGCAGTTTCAAAGAGACATCAAGATACAAATATTAACTCACTTGCACATCCGTATTTAGGATACTATATAAAGAATAGTTTGATTTTTGAAAGTGTTTTTGCACCGAAGGTTGATGAGGAGCTTACATACGAAGATTCTGTTTGGTACATCGTTGATAATGCCGCAGCAACTAACCTAGGAGTAAAAGAAGTTGGCGATTATATAGAATCTGTTAATGCGAGTGTGGAAGATGAAGTAAAAGTTGCTTTGGTTGATTACAAATCAGGTGCTGTTTATTTGATTAATGTTCATTCGCACGAATTGACGGGATTAGATATAACAGAAGGTGATTTTGTAACAGGTCATGAACATAGATATTTAGAAACAGAAGCTACTTGTACAACTGCAGTAAAATGTGCTGATTGTGGATTTATATTAAAAGAGTCGTTAGGACATTTATATGAGACAGAAGTTGCAGCAACACCTTATGATGATATTTCGCACTATACAAAGCAATGTATTAGAGAAGGTTGTGGAATGACTGGTGGTTTCTCATTACATGATTTTGAAATCACTTTTTCTATTCAAGATGGAAAGTGGTATCATACAATAAAATGTCCAACTTGTAATTATGAAAAGGCAAACGAAGAATGTACAGTTCAATACTATATGCCGGAAACTACAGAACAAAAAGAAAAACATCACATGAAATATTGTGCAGAATGTTCTCATTCAGAAGCTGAAAATCATACTGAAGCATACAGAAGAATTTCTGAAACATTCCATGAATTATATTGTTCTGTTAAAGAATGTAATTACACAATAAGCAGAGATCCGCATGAAGATAGTAATAATGACAAACTTTGTGATATGTGTGGATCAGAAATTATAGATTATTCATATCCACAAATGTTAAAAGTTGAGCTAGTAAATGCCGGTGCTACATCAAATAATGAGAAGTATTATGCAAAATACGGAGACACAATTACAATGCAAATATTAGCTGATAAGAAAATTCAAAATTTAAAAGTAACAATTGGAGGAAAAGAAGTTCCTGCTGCATCTATGACAACAGTAGACCAAAAGGCTTGGACCATAACGTATTATTTAGATTCTAAAAATAAGATAAACAATGGTGCTTTGAAATTTACAATTGATTGTGAATCAACAGCTGGCGTACCAATGCCATCTACATTTATTTCAACAACAGATGGAAATAACATTATATTTGATGGAACAAATCCGATAATTCAATATATCAATAAAGTTTTAAGGGTTAATGAATAAAGAAAAAGGCGAGTTGTGGTTAATCAATTCGCCTTTTATAATGTAATAAAAAAGATGCGTTGTTTACGCATCTTTTAATGTTTTAATCTAATATCTTCGCCAAAGAATCGGCAAATGTTAAAGTTGCCAATTAATCTTGAAACAATTCTAGTATCATACATTTTACTCAATTCTTCTAACGAAAAGTTTGTTGAAATTATTGTTTTGGTATTAGGTGTAAGAAGTCTAGCATTTAGCAAAGTGAATATTTCTGAAAACTTTGCTGCTGTTAGATTTTCTGTCCCCAAATCATCTATAATCAAAAGATTTACATTGAACAAGTTGTCGTATAAAGCTTTTGTAGATTTGTTGTTATATTTATAATCAAAAATACTATCTAGTAAAAGTGGTGCTGTTTGATATAAAACAGTGTGACCATTTTTTATGATTTCGTTTGCTATACAACTTGAAATGTATGTTTTTCCAATACCTGCTGAACCGGTAAATAAAAGATTCTTTTGATCTTTGTTTGAAAAATCTTTTATAAAATCTTTTGAAACTTGAATGATTTTTTGAATGTTTTCTCTTGGAGAAGTAGGTGAGCCATATCTTTCAAGATTTGGTTCTGTTGAGAATAGATTTAAATCAAGATTATCAAAAGTTTCATCTTGAAGATTATACATATTGGATTTGTTGTAAGCTTCATTTAACAATTCTTGTTTCATGCAAGAGCACATTTCGCTCAATCCGTTTTTTAAGATATAACCAGTGTCGTTGCACTTATCACAACTATATTTAGGTGAAAGTGTAACTTTTAATTTATCTAATATTTCTTGTTTTTCTGATTTTAATTCTAGAATTTTATTTTGTAAGTCTTTAATTTCTTTTTGTATTTTATCTGAGTTAGGTTGAAGAGAAAGTCTTGCTGTTCTAATGCCGCAAGATGTAATTTCTTTATCTAGCTCGGCAAGCCTTGGATTAGCATCATATATTTCTTTCTTTTCGGCTATAAATAATGCATCGGCTTGTGTTCTTTTAATTTCGTACTGACGTTCAATTCTTTTAACCGCTTCACTAAACATATGTGCCCTCCTTCTTAATTCATGTAAAACTTACTTAAATCACTATATTGAGAATTGCCGGAATCATTAAACTTTTGTAATGTGTTTGGAAGTGTTCCGGTTGTTTGAGCTTTGAATTCTTTTCTTTTTTTCTTTTCGGTTTCGATGAAAGTGTTTACTTCTGTTTCTGTTTTTAAGTTTCTTTCATGCCAATCAGAAATTATTTTATCTATATAGTCAAAGCTTGGATTTGCTTTTGAAGTAGTTTTCTTTAAAGCTATTTCGATAACATTTAATGGATATCCAAAATCCATTACCCATTTATCTACATATGCTTCTTCATATTGGGTAAGTTTTCTTGATATTCCAAGCTTCTTTGAAATTGTACGTTTCATTTGAATTAATTTTTCGTATCTTGAATAATATTCGTCAAGTTGATGTATAGTACGAATTTCGCTTTTTGCCCAACCGTCAGCAACAGCCATTAAATAGTTTCTGTTTAAGGCGTTTCTATCTGAACAGTATTGGAAAAGCGCGATTACTACATCATCATCGAAATTATATTTTGAAAATACCAAATCAATGTCTGTGTACCAAGTAGGGGACATTACACCTTGGAAAAACATGCCGTTAATCGCATTAATTGTTTGTGTACGAGTGACGTTTTTCTCTGTGTTTTTAATAGCATCTTCAAGAGATGTAGTAAGTTTTGGTTTGTACATTTTTGAAATCTCTTGTTGCTTTAGGTCTGCTAAAAGATATGTGTTATCTTTCTTAGATAGAACACTTTCTTTTGTCCAATATTTGATACCTTCTTCGATAGTAGAAAGAGGAAGATTTAATTTTTTTGATAAGTCGTTAAGTGAGATTTCACCATTGTGTTTACATAAAAATAGGCAGTATAAATAAATCTTGACATAATCACCTTTAGCGGTCGATAAATGTTCTGTTATGAATACTTCTGGTAAATCAATATCTGAAAATAAAGATGATATGTTTTGTTCAAAATTCATTTTCCACCCTCCCTCTAAAGGTAATATACCTTTTTTAGAGTGTAAAAGCAACAACTTTTAAGTGGAAAAACATTACAGACTGTGGACATAACAAGTGACAAACTTTTATTGGAAAATTTGTAAAAATATACATCAAGGTACGGAGCGATTGGGGGATGATTAGTCGGAAGACTATGGAAAGTTTCTGCTTAATGGGGGAGAAAGCAGAGAAAGGGGGAATGCGCTTTGCGCAACTTTAAAATTTAATTTTGCTCCGCACCTTGATATATATTTTTATTTTTTGTATATGCCACAAAATAGAAAGTGTTTGATTATGCAGAAAATAAAATGAAGAAGTGGTTCTTTGTGAATCTTTGTGTTTAGTAAAAGAAAAAGTGGAATAAAGATCGTAAGAAAAATAGTTATTTTTGCTGTTAAAGTAACTTTAACTAATTTTAAAATATTTGCAAAAATGAAACCGAAGATAGCAAGTGGTGCAAGAGTTTTATATTCAAACATTCCTAAAAATTTAGGAGAATAATCAAAGTTAAGTGGAAAAATATATGTCTTCATATTGCCTCCTACTTAGATAGTAATGTTTTCAATCCTACGAGTCCTGATTGGAAGCCTGAAGATATTCCTATACCACCTATAATTTCTTTTACAAATTGATTAGATTTTAATAAAGCCATAATTGAACCAACCAATAAAACTTGATTAAAGATTGAGTTTGAGTTCTCGCGTATTAGTGCGTAAGGAATGAGTAAAATTATCGAAATAATAATTTGTAAAAATAGAAGTGAAAATAAACTTTTGAACCAGCTCTTGAAAAAGTTTTCGGTAGATTGAGTGGATAAACTTAAGAAAGCAAAAGGAGAAATTATAAGAAGTACTTCAATTAATATGTATCTATATGCAAAGCTTATAAGTAATGTAAGAGAAGAGATAGATAGCATACTACTTAGAATTCCATCAATTGAAAACAAATCAAAAGCTGTAGTAGATGTTTTGTTTAGAATTGAAACCAAACTATTAAAGGAAATTTCGTATCCAAAAATTTCTTGACCGAGTCCACAGAAAAAATTGCTAATGTAATTTGTGGTGTTAATAAAGAATGTGCAAATAGAAAGTGAGTAATTCATTGCAATTCCAGATAAAAAAGCCCTCATAAAAAATTTGCTGGGAGATTCAAATTCACTAAGCGTTAATCTTGCAATTATTAAACGAATAGCATAATAGAGAACAAATCCTGTAAATAAACAATTGGCTAATAATAATACACCATGATTTGGAGATGTGCTGAGGATTTTACTCATTTTATCTCCGGTATTAAAAATGTTTTTGTTAATAAAAACTAATTCATCTATTAAAGGAAAAATGTTAGATTCTATTGATGAAAAAATATTTGTGCAAAGTTGATTAATAACTTCAATTATTATCGAAACAATATCTGTTGTAGATGTGGTAATTTCCATAAACGCGCCTTATCCAAACAGAGACTGAATTGCAGTAATTACTGGATCGATGAGAAGTATAAAAGCATATGAGAACAGTGTACTTTTAATTAATTTTTTACCAGTTGTAATTTTTTCTTCATCACCGAAACTTAATTTTTTCATCAATAATCCACTGCCTATTGCAACGGCTGCAGCGGGAGTTGCTATTTTCACAATTGCATCTTGTATGCTAGATAATCCGTTTGTTATTTTTGTGGTTAAATCGTCTTCTGAAAATAAACCGGCATATGAGACGCAAAATGAAGAAAAAGTAAATGAGATGATAAGTAATTGGATAAATAATTTCTTTTTCAAAATCTCCTCCTTTTTGTTCGAATAGAACGTGATTAAATGTATGATTTGTGTTTTGATTTTTGCGTTTGAGTATTCGTGTTAAAACTAGGTTGTAATTTTACGACACAAGGTTTTAAAATTTCTGTTCCAGTAGAGATAAAACATATTGCATGAAAAGTTTTTAGATTGATTGAAAATGCACTTGCGTCAAATACAAAATCATGTTGGATTTGTGTACTAATACTTTCAGAAAGATTTGAGTTTTCTGAACGATAAGTTCGCAAGAAATAATTGTATTTTGTTTCTTTTGCATTTTCAGAAATGCTTCTGGAATATTTTATTTTATCTTCCTTTCCAAGTTGCTTTTGTGCTTCTTCAATTGTAAATACATCGTCTGTGCGAAACCAAATTTTATTAACTAAACTTTGTATAACAACTTTGGCTGCGGCTTGCTCTTTGATGGAGTTTAAGAGTGAAGTGTAGCTTTGGGTTGCCACAATGTTTATGCATTTCGCTTCTCTACTTTCGGAGAAAAAGTTGGCATCGTTTTCGGTAGCATATTCGGAATATTCGTCGCATACAAAAGCAACTGGACGGGAATTTATTTTCTTGGCTAAACGCATAAGGATTTCAGATTGAAAATCTAATTTTAAATATGCAGCTAAAATTTTAGATAGATTATGATACTCGGCAATATTCATATTTAAGACTACAATATCATTTGTAAGATTTTCGAATCCGCGAAAAGTTATGTCTTTTTTATCGGGACAAAAAGTTTCTTTAACTTCTAAATCGTTTATAAAAATTTGTGTTATTCGGGAAATTTCAGATTGAATTATAGATAAAACTTTTGAATCTAAATGTTGGAATTCATTTTGAAAGAAATCGATACATGTGCTAAATTCATAGACTTGAGTGTAATTCAATTTGCTTGAAAGAAATAAATCTTTTACGAAAGAAATTTTTTCTGCTAAGTATTTTTTGTCATATATAAGTTTGTGTAATTCGATAAAAGTGACATATCCATCGTTATACATCCTGCATAATTTTATGCATTCCGTAAGATACAATTCTACCTTATCTAACCAATAGGTATCTGTTGTGTGCTGGTTTGAAAATAATGTTAGAATTGTTCGAAGACGATTAGCCAAAACAGATGGTTTTAAATTGGGCTTGTCTAACAAGTTGTATTTTTCTTTTCCGACCGGAGTTCAATTACAGTAATTTTTTTGTTATATTTTTCAGCAAGACTTCGCAATTTATAATGATAATTGCCTTTAACATCTAAGACTAACATTCCTATATTTTGAGCTATTAATTGTTCAGTAAAAGGATACATGGCGGAAGATGTTTTCCCTGTACCTATGGTACCTGTAATTAATATGTTTTGAAAAAGGCCTCTTTCAGGAATAATGATTTTGGAATTGTCTAAGCAATTTGTCCCAACTTCCAAGAACAATTGGTTGTCTAAGAGTTTATTGTTTCCGATAGCGTCGGCATTGTCTTTGAAATTAATGTAAGATTTTTCAAATACGATATTTAGTAGTATTGACCAATTAAAACTTGAAATAATAAGGTAAAAAGCTTTTAATTTTTGCCATAACCATGGCCCAATGGAATAGTCTTTTTCTAGGAAAGTGTAACTGTATGTATTTGACTTTAGCAGCGAATCAAATATTATAAAGTCAAACAGAAGTATAATCAGCACACTTGTTGAAATAAATAGGATTTTAGTGTATAATGTCCTTGCTTTTAAAATAATGAATCAGCTCCTGTCAGAAGAAAGTTTTCTTTTACTTAAATCTAGTTTAGAACCTTGTTTTTCTTGCATAACAGTTATTTCGATGTATGAACCTATAATATAAATGGCTGAAATAGTGTGGAAAACCAGTGAATAAAAGAAAAAATTAGAGATAATTTGTTCTGACATGAAATGAAATATTATAAGAAAAATAGTTAAGATTGAAACTAAATAAAGGTAAAATTTTGAAAAGCTCAAGATGATCACCACCTTTGATTGGGTTATACCATTAACTTTTTTTCGTGTCTAGCAATTTTAAAAAAATTAACTAAAAACACGTCGACAAAGTTCGACAAGAAAGGATGGAAACGCTATGGTAACAAAGGATATGTTAATTGGAGAAATCGTACAAATGAATGAAAAGTATCCAGAAATTTTAATGGCTGCTGGAATGCACTGCTTAGGTTGCCCAGCTGCAGCTGCTGAAACTTTAGAACAAGCATGCGCAGTTCATGGTATCGATGTTGAAGAATTAGTTGCAAAATTAAATGCGGCAGAATAATTAAAAAAGAGCATCTGCAACAAAACTGTTGCAGATGCTAAGTTATATTTAGGAGGTGAAATAATGGAAAATAAAAGAGTGCTTCTTGGAATGAGCGGTGGCGTTGATAGTAGCGTTGCGGCAGTGCTTTTAAAAGAACAAGGTTATGAAGTTGTTGGCGTTACAATGAAGTTGTTTGAACATAATTTAAATGGCTCGTGTGGAAATTCTGAAGTTATGGATGATGCCAAAAAGGTGTGCGATTTCTTAAATATAGAGCATCATATTATTGATTTTAGCGCTGATTTTAAGAAGTACGTTATAGATAATTTTATTTGTGAATATAAAAATTCTCGCACACCAAACCCATGTATTGAATGTAACAAATATATGAAGTTTGGTGCAATGTATCAAGAAGCAAAAGAGCTTGGTTGTGAGTATATTGCAACAGGTCACTATGCTAAAATAGAATATGATGAGAAATATCAAAAACACGTTTTGAAGAAGTCAAATGCGGGTAAAAAAGATCAAAGCTATGTGCTTTATAATTTGCCAAGTGATATGGTTTCAAAGGTTCTTTTCCCACTTGCTGATTTTAAAAATAAAGATGAAATCAGAGAAATTGCAAATAAGTATAACTTGCCAGTTGCAAACAAACCAGATAGTGAAGATATTTGCTTTATTCCAGATGGAGATTATAAAAAATTCTTAGAAGAAAATTCTGATTTAAAAAGTAATCCTGGAAATATTGTGAACACAAAAGGTGAAGTGCTTGGCAAACATGATGGCTTGCATGGATATACAATAGGTCAAAGAAGAGGTTTGGGAATCTCATATCGTGTGCCGTTATTTGTAATTGGCTTTGATATAAATAAAAATCAAGTTATAGTTGGCGAAGAAAATGAATTATATACGAAAGAATTTCTAGTGAAAGATTATAATTTGATTTTGATAGAAGACCTAGAAAATGAAATGAATGTAGAAATAAAAATTAGATATTCTGCGAATACAGCTAGAGGAAAAATCGTAAAAGAAAATGATTTAATAAGAGTTATTTTTGACGAACCACAAAGAGCTGTAACACCAGGACAGTCAGCTGTTTTCTACGATGGAGACATTGTGATAGGTGGCGGGAAAATAGTATAGGGAGATAAATATGGAATTAACAGCAACATATATTTTTTCACAAGTTTTTTTCTTAATAAATTACATATTGTTGATGACTACATATCAAATAAAAAATAGAAAGGTAATAGTATTTTTTAATTTGTGTGGTTGCATATCGATGATGTTAGCATATATTTTGTTGAAAGCATATGCGGGGCTTGCAATGGTTTTCGTCTCTATTGCAAGAAATATAATTTTTATGATTGATGAAAAAATAAATGGAAAAAATGACATTACTACTAAGAAAGATTTTATAATAATGGCGGTGCTAATTATAGCTTGTATGCTTTGCGCGATACCAACGTATGAGAGTATTTGGAGCTTAGCCGCTATTATTGCAACAATATCATATACAATATCGGCAACACAAAAAAATATAAAGGTCTACAGATGGATGGGAATTATCTCGGGTTTGTCTTGGATAGTTTATAACCTTTACATCAAATCTATAATAGGTGTTATATTTGAAGTTGTACTATTGGTCGCCGTTGTTGTTGGGCTTGTACGTTATTACAAAGGAGAAAAAGCTAAAGTAGAATAGGAGCAAAAGAAAATGAGCGATATAGTTAGATATATAATTTCACAACTTTTTGTGCTGAACAATTATGTCTTTGCAATGCTTACGTATAATGTCAGAAAAAGAAAAACAATCCTGTTATTTAATATGATTGCCGCAACATCTGTACTAGTTGGTTTTGCTTTGTTGGGTGCATACTCGGGTATGGCAATGTCGATTATCACAATAATCAGAACAATAATATTTTTGATTGATGATAAGATAAATGGTCAATCGAAGGAAATGCAATTAAAAGATTGGATTATCTTTTTCGTGGTTTCATCTATGTGTTTAGTTTGCGCAGTTTTCACATACGAAAATTGGTGGAGCATGATTTCAATATTTGCAACAATATTATATTCGTTTTCTGTATGTCAAAAGAACATGTTCGTCTATAGAATTGTTGGAATTCCAACGAGTATTGCGTGGATTATATATAATGCATATGTGAAATCTATTGTAGGAGTAGCGTTAGAAACAGCACTGCTTATAGTAGAAATTATAGGTGTTGTTCGTTTTCGTAAGGAAACACAAAGAAAGAGACAAGTTGCAAGATTGGTAAGTCGTCTTTTAGGATAATGATATTTGGTGAGTAATATGAATTATACAATCGTAAATGGCGCTGTTGAATTTGGCGCTGACACAATATTAGAAGAAATAAATTTTGAAATAAAGGGTAGAGATAAAATTGCTGTCGTTGGTAGAAACGGCTGCGGCAAATCTACCCTTTTAAAAGCGCTTGTAAATAATGAACTTTTGAGTGAAGGAATTGGCGAAGAAAAATTTATGGTTGCCAAAGATAGTGATTTGGTAATTGGTTATCTTAAACAAATTGAGTTTGAAGATGACAACATTACAATGCTTGATGAAATTTTGAAAGTATATAAACCAATTCTTGAACTTGAAAGTAAAATTGAAAAACTTTTAGAGAGAATGCAAGAAGATAAGTCTGCTGAACTTGCTGCAGAGTATTCTAAAGCGATGGACAGATTTGAATTCCTTGAAGGATATACATACAAAAAAGAATATGAAACAGTTATAAATAAATTTGGCTTTTCAAAGGAAGATAGAGAAAAGAAAATATCTGAATTTTCCGGTGGACAACGTACAAAGATTGCTTTCATAAAATTACTTTTAAGCAAACCAGACATTTTACTTTTGGACGAGCCTACAAATCATCTAGATGTAGCAACAATTGAATGGCTTGAGGGATATTTGAAAAATTATCCGAGAGCGATTGTAATTGTTTCGCACGATAGAATGTTTTTAAATAAAATAGTTAATAAAGTTTATGAAATTGAATATGGTGCAACAACAAGATATACTGGAAATTATTCTGATTTCGAAAAACAAAAGAAAGTAAATTACGAAAAACAATTAAAAGATTTTAATTTTCAACAAGCAGAAATTAAAAGATTGCAACAGATTGCAGATAGGTTTAGATATAAAGCTACAAAAGCAAGAATGGCACAATCAAAGTTAAAACAAATTGAAAGAATGGTTAAAGTTGAAGAACCTAACAAATACGATTTGACATCTTTTAAGACTAATTTCAAGATTGAAAGAGAGTCTGGAAAAGATGTTTTGATTGCTAAAGATTTGGTGATTGGATATGACAAACCTCTACAAACTATTTCCTTTAATTTATACAAAGGAAGAAAACTTGGAGTAATTGGAGAAAACGGAATAGGGAAGTCGACGCTATTAAAAACTATAGTTGGTAAGATTCAAAAATTAGGCGGAACTTTTGAATTAGGATATAATGTTCAGGTTGGATATTTCGATCAACAAATGGCGCTTGTAGACTCGAATAAAACAGTATTTGATGACTTCTATGAAGCCTTCCCAAGACTATCTAATTTTGAAATTAGAAGTTCTTTAGCTGCTTTTATGTTTTATGGAGAAGATGTGTTTAAGCCGATAAATGTTTTATCGGGTGGTGAAAAAGTAAGACTTCAACTTGCTAAGATTTTAAAAAGAAATCCTAACTTTTTAATTCTTGATGAGCCTACAAACCACATGGATATTATAGGAAAAGAAAGTTTGGAAATGCTTTTAAAAGAGTATACAGGAACTGTGCTTGTAGTTTCACATGATAGATTCTTTATAAATAAAATTGCGGACTCACTTTTAGTATTTGATAAAAATGGAGTTAGGCATTTTGAAGGAACTTATGAAGAATATGAAGCAGAAAAACAAGAAGAAATAGTAGAAAAAGTTGTGACTGAGAAAAAAGAAAAGGTGCAAAATAATACGTACTTGCAAAAGAAACAACAAGCGCGTAACGAAGCAAAAATGAAGAAAATTGAAAAAGAAATTGATTCCCTTGAACAAAAACTTGCAGAGCTAAATATTGAACTTCAAAAAGAAGAAAACTATAGCGATTACGAAAAACTTATGAATGTACAAAATGAGATAGCGAAAGTAAATGAAGAGATAGAAGCTAAGATGCAAGAATGGGAAGAGTTAGGAAGTTAATAAAAAGGACAGTCTATATAGGCTGTCCTTTTTTATTAATCGTTTTTATTTTCCTCTAGATAATCAACTAATTTTTTATATGAATCTAAGCTCCAGAATTTCCATCTTTCTTCGTCTGGATAACAAGCAAGTGTTTTATCTGAACCATCTGGTATGAAGATGAAATCCCAACTCCAACCATATGTGCCCGATTTTTCTAAAGCGATTGTTCCTGGTGTGATTCCTACGAATGTGATTGGTTCTTTCCCATATTCACAATAAGCTAAAACTTCTTTAAAGTAAGCACGTCTATTTTCTTCGCCAGCTAAAAGTTTTAATAATCCATCTTCGCCAAGAGTGTCATCAGCATAGTGTGTATATGGCCCGGGAAATCCTTTTAAAGCTTCTACAAATAAACCACTATCGTTTTTTAACACGTCGCATTTTAATTGCTCGCTAGCCCATTTTGCAGAATATTTTGCGATGTCTTCCACGTCGTCAGCTTGTATTTCGACTGTTTCCATTTTTATATTATCAACTTCGATTCCAAGCGGTTCTAAAATTTGTCTGGCACTGGCGATTTTTGCCCAGTTACCAGTAACGTATGTAATCTTTTTTATCATTTTGATACTCCTTCCATGATGTTAATATGTTAGTTATTAATAGTTAAATTTAAATTAATGTTAGTGCGATTCCAGCGATAATTATTGTCGAGCAAGCAAGCTTTTTTCCAATTCCTTTTTCTTTGAAAAGTAGTTTGCCTAGTAAAATCATTTCAACGGCTGAAACTTGTTTTATAAGAGTCATGACTGTAACGATACAATCTGGTTCTGCATTTGCCCTAAATATAAATTGGTCACCATATGCTAAAGCAAGACCGGCAACATATACCCATGGGTTTGTAAACATCTGTTTATAATTGATTTTCTTTCTTTTTGATAAAAGTAAAATCCAGTAACCTATAGTTAAGAATAGTAAAAACCAAAATTGAACTTGTCCTGGTGTCATGTATGACATTATTAATTTATCTGTTGTTGCAGAGCATGCATTAAAGAAGCACGCTGCAAGTAGCATTAAAACTGCGGATAAAGACGTTTCTTTTTTTCTATTTGTTTTTGATGGAGCGTTAACAAGTAAAACACCAATCAAAACGATTAACATTCCAATAAATGTTGTTAGTGTAAGTTTTTCACCTAAGACAAGTATACTTAAAAGTATAGTGAAAATTATTCGTCCAAGATTAATTACACTATATAAACTAAGTGGCATTTGAAACATTGCGTATAGACCTAGTAACAAAGCTAAAATTACAAATATAGATTTCGCAACAACTATAGCAAAGCCAGTAGCATCGATTGCAAAAACATTATGATTTATTGGTAAGCTAGCAACAAATGCAATTAATGCCATCCCTGCAAGAACTTCATAAGTAGAATTTTTTTCACGAGCTTTTTTGTTTGATGATTGGAAAAGCCCTGAAAAAAGTGCGTATAAAAAAGTATATATAATCCAAGTTTGCATTGTTAATTCCTCCGATTATTATAGTATCTTAAATAATAATAAAATTCAACTTGTGTAAAGAAATTGTGAAACTATAAAAAGAGTAGCATTGAGCTACTCTTTAATTAGTTGTTTGAATATTTTTCTAATTATTGTTTTGGCATCCGCAATCGGATATGATTGGTACGTTTTGACATCCACAACTAGGTGGAGTGTTATTATTTGGACAAGTGTGGAGGTTGTTCATATAAAATTTCTTTTGGGCAAGTTTTTCTTGCACAGATCTTAAAGCTTCGCCGAATCTTTGAAAGTGAACAACTTCTCTTTCACGTAGGAATTTTAATATATCAGTCACGTCAGGATCATCAGATAAATCTATTAAATATTCATACGTAGAACGAGCTTTTTGCTCTGCTGCCATATCTTCGTAAAGATCAGTTATAGGATCACCTTTTACACCTATATATGAAGCTGTGAACGGATTTCCTGCTGCGTTTTGAGGATAAATCGATACTCCATGATCTGTATAATAATCACCAAGACCAGCTTTTCTCAAGCCTTCTGGCGAAACACCACGAGTCAATTGATTAACCATTGTTCCTATCATTTCAAGATGACCAAGCTCTTCTGTACCAATATCGTTAAGTGTTGCTTTTGTAATTTCTGTTGGCATACTAAAACGTTGGCTTAAATATCTAAGTGATGCAGCTAGCTCGCCATCAGGACCGCCGTACTGACTTATAATAAATTTAGCAAGTTGCGGATTTGGATTTTTTATATTTACAGGATACTGTAATTTTTTATCATAACCCCACATAATTTACACCATCCCTTCCCATGGCCAAGGATTTTTTATCCACGTCCATTCGCAATCTGTTGCGGCATTTTCACATTTTAAAGGACCATACATGGCTTCATATTTTTCTCTGGTTGATTTAGCTTCTTTAGCCAAGTCTTGATAAATTTCTAAAATTTCTCCGTCAAATGGATGAGTATTTAAATATAAATGTAGGTCATATAGTTTAAAATCAAGAGCCATTAACTCTTGTAAATAGGCTTGTTGTTCAGTCATCTAAATCAACCTCCTCGCACGTAGAAGTTTGTTTTAAATATTGGATTACACGTTGAGATTGATTTTTTTCATATGGACTAACTAACTCCGGAAATGCAGTTCCGTGAGCTAAAGCGTCTGTTGGACAAAACAAATCTTCTGTATATTGAAAAGGAACATAAGCATTTGCAAGTAAAGGATTTTCAGGCATTACTGGTAACATTCTACAATTGCGATTACAACAATTGCAAGAACATCTACGCCTGTTATTACACCTATTTATCATAATAAAACCTCCTAATAAATTGGTATAATACAAGTTATGCAAAAAAATAAATTTTGACACAAAAAAGCTCCCCCTCAACAGAGAGGGGGAGAAGCCTTTTAACGATGACGCTCGTACCAAGTGTCGTATGCGATGGAGCCGCCAATTGCCGGATCTGCGATAATCTGCTGTGCCAGTTCTTCTGAAACTACGATAGGCAAAGCATCGTTATCGATCATCATCATGTAGGTCCAGTTTGCGGCGTCGTGTTGCTGCACCTTGAACAGCTCAAAAGGTCTGCTGCCGGTGTAGGTGACAAGTTTGATTACGTCAGCTTTGTTGTTGATGGGGTAACCTTTCGAAGATGCATAATGAACGTCAGAGCTTGCCATGAAAAATCCCTCCTAAAATATTAAGTGGCGTGACTATAAGTTTATGAGGTTGTATGGGTAGTATATTTTAAAGACAAGCTTTTTGTCAACATTTCCGGTGATATAGAAAAATATAAAGACCTCGAATTGTACCCGAGGTCTTTTGATTATTAACTTCTTTCTTGTATCTTTTCTAGTTCTTCTGGTGTAGCTTCTCTAATTTCGCCAAGAGCGATATCTTTAGGTAAATATAAGTTACCCATGCAAATTCTATTAAGCTCAATAACTTTTGCGCCGAAGCATCCAAACATTCTTTTTATTTGATGATAGCGTCCTTCAACTATAGTAACGTTCCCTGTATATTCACCAGTTATTTCTAAGATTGCAGACTTGCATTCGCCATCTTTTAAATCAATTCCTTCTTTAAAACCAACAACCATTTCTTCTGTCATTGGAATATCTAAAGTCACTTCGTATTCTTTTTTTACATGTTTCTTTGGCGATAAGATATTATGTGCAAATTCGCCATCATCAGTAATTAGCATAAGTCCGGTTGTATCTTTATCTAGACGACCAGCAGGGAAGATGCTTCTAGTTTTATATTTATCTGGAACCAAATCTAAGACTGTACTTTGATTAGCATCTTCTGTAGCAGACACGTAACCCTTTGGTTTGTTTAGAATCAAATATACATGTTCTCTAGTATCTATTTCGTTGCCATTTACTTTTATTGAAACCGTGTTTTCATCGTATTTATCTTCTGGCTTTTTAACACGTTCATCATTAGCTAAAACAGCGCCTCTAGAAATTAATTTTTTGATTTCACTTCTAGTATAATGAGTGTGTTCAGATATTATTTTATCTATCCTTTTCATATAGGCATTTCCTCCTAAACACTTTAAGTAGAGGCATTATATCACCAAAATGTTGATATTACCAGATAAAAGGTATCAATTTATACTTAACTTTTTGTTTATATTCAACATATCCAAGTAGTTCTTTTTCTAAAACTTTTTCTTCGTTGCGGATGCGTTTTGCAATAATGAAGGGGTAGGCTAGGAATATAATGAAAGACAGTAGTGAACCCAACATCAAAGGCATTGATAAAAATAAAAATATAGTACTTGTATACATTGGATGTCTAACAAATTTATATAGTCCCGTATCAACAACTTTTTGATTTTCTTCTACATGTATAATTCTAGAAATGTATTTGTTTTCGCGCAAAACTTTTGCATATAAAATGTATGAAAAAACAAATATAATTGTTGCTATAATTACAACAAAATGGGGAAGAGGTGTCCAGACATATTTGTAATCTAAACCAGCTATAATAAATCCTGCAATAAACATCAAGGCACTAAGAAAAATAACTTTTTTCTGATCATTTTGTTTTTCTTTTGCATATAGTCTTCTTCTTAATAAATCTGGTGCTTTAAACATCATAACAATTCCTGAAACAAACATTGGAACGAATAAAAGCCCCATTAAAAGCCATGCGTTCCAGTATGACATCGTGCCAGCAGGCAAGAATAATAGTAATCCAACAATTAAAAAACCTAATAAAATTTTTATAATAGCTTCAAAAAATAATTTTACACTCATGATAAATTACCTTTCTTTTCTATAAATATAGCTGCTTCTTTTGCGCCACCGCATTCTAAAAACGATTGTTTTATTTTGTTAGCATTTTCTTTTAGAGTTGTATTTTCGAATACTTTCATAACAGTATTTTTTATATCACTAGGATTAGAAGCATTTTCTAAAAATATTCCTGCATTTAATTCTTTAACCCTATTAGCAACTCCTTTTTGCTCCGCTGTTTGAGGAAATAGGATAAGAGGAATGCCGTTATATAAAGCTTCGCTTACGCTGTTCATTCCGCAGTGAGTTATAAACACATCAGCGATTTGCAAAACTGCCATTTGATCAACGTATTTTTCAACCGTAAAATTATTTGGGATTTCTCCTAGATTTTTTATATCTATTTCTTCACCAACTGGCATAATAACTTTTACAGTTTCATCTTTAAAAGCATCAAAACAATTTTTATAAAAATTCTTATTATCGTTGTTTACAGTACCTAAAGAAATAAAAATTGTAGGTATATCTGATTTTTCTAAAGGTGTGGTCACATCTCTTAAAATTGGTCCAACAAAAGCATAGTTGTCTGAAAATGTTTCAGAGTAGGGCTGAAAATACTTTGAAGTATAAACGATAGTTGTAGTATTATTATCGTTTCCGATAATATCTAACATACTTTTAACTTCATAACCTTTTTTACGAAGTCGATTTAAACTTTTATTAATTTTAGGAATGCTTTTTATAAGTTCAAAGAAACTTATTTTATCTTGTTTCATAACTCTTGCAGAATATTTGTTAAAAGCAAATGTTGTGGTAGAAGATACAAAAGGAATATTTAATTTTTTTGCAATTAATTTAGCCCAAAAAGCCATTGAATCTCCAACAATTACATCTGGTTTTAACTCTTGCATTTCCTTTAAAATAGCATCATCTAAACCTAATGTCATATCCACAATTAAGTTGGTAGAGAAGACTAAATCTTTAGCAATTTTATCTTTATCTTCTTTAGTTAAAGTCGTTTGTGGATCGAATTTATCACAAGGAATAAATTTTGCGCCTGAACTTTTGATTTTTTCACGCATTGATTCATAAGAATAATAATAAACCTCGTGATTATTTTTTATTAATTCTTTAACAACTCCTAATGTTGGATTTGTATGCCCATGTGCAGGAATACAGAAAAATACCACTTTCATAAAAAACATCTCGCTTTCGTATAATTATTTTTCTCCCAAATCTTGTGAAAATCTTAGTAAATAACCATCAGGATCTTGAACTAAAAATTCTCTGTTTCCTAGCAATTTATCATCTTGCCTGTACCAATTTTCTTCGATTTCAAATGCTATTTTATAATTATTTTCTTTTAAAGAATTATAAATTCTATCTACATCAGATACTTCTAATTGAAAGTTTATACCATTACCGAAAGGATATTCCAAAGGTGCTATAGTCCATTTATCTTTGTCAGAAAACTCTTGGAGCATAAATTGTATTTCTTCTAGTGATAGAAACACAAATTTGTTTTCTGGTCGTTCATATTCAATTTTAAAACCTACAGTTTTATAAAATTTTAAACTTTCTTCTAAATTAGATACCGATAACTCGGGAATTATTTTATTAAAATACATTTTTATCACCTCGTTATTTGTATTTTAACACGTGTATTGATTTTGAACAAATAAAAACCACTATATGAAAATTAATTCACATAGTGGCCAACAATTATCTTTTAAATTCACATTTCCAATCGCCAGTTATTTTAAGAGGTTGGTCGGCTTTTGATAGTCCATAAATTTTATCTATTTTTAATGTATATGAATCGTTACCAAGAATAAGGACTTTTCGCATTCTATATATTTTTGTTCAAACAGTTCATACAATCTTTATCACCCTTTCGATGTTGTAAAAGCTTTTACACCTATTAGACGATTTTAAAATAAAAAAAGTCAAAAAACATTAAAATTTTTTGACTTTAATTTTATAAAAATAAAAAACCTCGAATTTACATTCGAGGTTTTTGGAGCCAGTGATCGGAATTGAACCAACGACCTACTGAGGTTTAGTTGGGCGAATTCCGTATTTTCTGTATCTTCTATATTTTCTGCAGAGTGGGAAAATGGGCTATTTTAAGCCATTTATGTTACTATTGAATTTTTCTGTATTTTCTATATATTCCGTATCTTCTATATTTTCTGTACAGAAGACTGTCAAAAGACTGTCAAACTACTGGGAGTGGAGTTAGTGGAAATAAGGGATAATTTATTGACTTTTAGCATAAAATAGACTAAAATAAAAATAGATAAAGGAAATCCGCACAAGCGGTTGACCTAGAATGATTTTATAAAAATAATCACTTGTCGGCTAAACAGAGTGATTATTTTTTTGTCTAAAAAGTACCCTTTTTAAGACAATTGCTATAAATATAACTATCAACATATCTAGTATGTAATCGTTTTTTATCATAGCAACCATCTCCTTTCATTTCGGAGGATTTCCATTATGAAAATTGATGGTCAACCGCTCTGCTATTTCCTTTATCCGAAACGTATTATATAACAGTTACTTAAAGTATACAAGCGAACAAAATGTAAAATAAAAAAGAGAAGATGAAATCTTCTCTCCAAATTGTAATTTATCTTTCTTCCATTAAAGTTTTCTCGATAAAATTATCTTGTTTTACCTGTAATAAGTTTATTTTCCAATAAAGTTTCAAATGTATTAGTTGCTCCTCCATGTTCAATAATTCTTCCGTCTACAACTCTATCTATGTTAATTCCTGTAAAAGTTAAAATTCTATCTGTTGGCTTTATTC